>NZ_JACJQM010000035.1:0-71994 GCF_014696655.1 Nostoc sp. FACHB-888
TAAATTCGTTGAGTATTATTTTCTTAATTATCCTAATTTTTTGCGTTGTCATTAACTGAAATTAATTCATACTTCAAATTGAAGTGCGGAATGTGGGTAAAATGTTTTCTATTTTGTAAACTGTTCGGCATACTGCCGATTCTGATAGTCCCCAGTCTAATCCAATATGATAATAAGTGCGGTATTCTCTCCAGTACTGAATAACCATTAAAACTTGGTCTTCAATAGTTAATTTAGGACGGCGACCAGGCTTCTTCTTTTTTTGAGCATCAGCTTTAACTACGTCAACCATTAATTCAAAGGTTTTACGGCTCACTCCAGTCCCGAGGCTTAAATTTTTTTGCAGTAAGCTGTTTGGCGTTCTCTATTTTCACTGCTCCTCAAAGTCCTAATTGCAAATTGCCAAACCCCCTATTATACTACAAAACACTTTTGCAAGAGTTCTATTCAGAATTGCCCTTAAATGCAGCAGTTGAACTAGTTTTGATTGCCATTATTAAATCTGAAATTCATTAGGGCGTGTAATCAATTGAGCCAAATAACAGAAGCAGCAAGATAAATTGGGGTGGAATCAGCGAGGCTGTCATTTGCCGCCACTTAACTCTCAAAAGCTTTACAAGGTAAAGCTTTTAGAAAAAATCTTACTTTTACCTGTTGGCGAAGGCTCTAGTGGACTTAATAGGCTATGGAGGTCTGTACCATTTGAACCGCTCTAATTTTTGTAGCCTGAAACCCTTATGGTGACGTTGCAAAACTCTCCACCAAATAAAGTAAAGGTCAATTGGTACTGCCAAAACAAGCTAATTCTTAGAATTGCGGGTTAAAGAGCTATTTTATTTTTGTAACCCCTGCGGAACATAGCTTTCAGGCGTTGCGTGGCGGCTCATGACAGGCTCGCTACTTTTACCCCGGGTAGTGGCATGGTCGAAAGTGCTTGCAAATGGTTGATTCAACAGAGATTTAAAGGTGTTGGGATGCGGTGGAGTGAAGACGGATTTAACCATTTGTTACATCTGCGTTTGGCTTGGGTCAATGGACGCTTTGATCATCTTTTTCCTAATTCCACTTTTTCCTCCCCCAACCGCTAGATACGCCCAAACTAATGTATGTTTATAGACTCTACTGTCATTGGTTTTAGGTTATTCAAGCGACGCGATCGCTCTTTCCGCGAAGGGCATAATCCGAAAACCAATGAGCCAAGGACAATTCCAGTAACCATTGTGCCTGAATTTTCTGTTTGTTGCAGTTTAAAGAAAAAGTAGCACCATAGATGAATTGCTTTACCACTAGTAATCCAATCACTGCAAAGCCGTAGCCCTCGCTCTTATAAAAACAGGGTATGGCAACGGCGGAGAAAACGTGAGTGTTGAATAGCAGATGTTACACAAGCGCGATCGCTGTTACTGCCAAGAAAGTGCGATTGCCCTTTGAGCCGAAGCCGTAGCCAATCGGCTCCTTCATTGAACGTTGCAATGTATTCTCCAGTTTGTTGCAGAAACGATTAACGTAAATTAGACTTGTCGGGAAATAAAAGATGAGTGAGGCAATGTTGGTCTTGCAACTGGGATTTTCTTAAGCAGCCATCAAGTAGAAGTTCCATAATCCTGCTGCGGTCAGCATCAAGTGATCATCAAACTTTTTAATCCGATTACGATAAATGACACTGACGGCGTTGTATCGCTTCACACCAGCAAAAGCATTTTCGCAAACTACACGGGATTGACTCAATTGGCGATTCTCTGCTTTTTGAAGATCACTTAACTCGCCCCCTTTAGGCTTTTTGTGAGGAAGATGGAGATTGTCATACTGCTTCTGTATTCCTTGAAAGCCAGAGTCTACTTCAATCGGAATTTCATCAGGCACACTGCCGGCAATATCTTCTTCGTCATGAAAGCGTAAGTCCTGGCAGTTTGCCTTCTCTTGCCTTGCTTAACACTAAAATCCGTTTGCTTTCATCAACCGCCGCCAAGTGTTTACGTGTATGACGTTTCTTTTTACCGGAGTAGTTCTGTTTTTGTTGTTCAGGATCTTGAGGACGGGCAATTGGGCGCTCTGTGCCATCAATCATTACCCTTTGGACTCCGGGAAACCGTGACAAAAATGCTTCAATGCTTTGGAGATGGCGTTCCGGTAGTGCCATCTTCTGTCCCAAAGCCGCTTCTAATATTGGTTGCAATCGATGCATCCACTCATGTGCCTGGGAGCGATGCATATCAAATAGCAGTCCCGCCACATCGAAGGTCGGATAACACTTGAAGTAGAACAGGATGAAAAACAATTTGTCTTGAGTTGTCAGCAAGCGGGCTTTGCGTCCTCCACCCAAGGCACGTTGACGAGGCTTGGTCTGTTGATTCTCAAAGTATGTGCTGCTAAAGGTGGGCAATAGAGCGTCAAACGCTTTCCGGTTCAATCCAGTTAATGCACGCAACAGTCGATCTTGCTTCAGCGCACCTTCAATATTCAGCATCATCCTTTCCTACCACTGCTGTCTATTCTCTCTTATTTACCGACAAGTCTAATATCTTTTGGGATGGTGCTGTTTTATTAGCTACGCTTTTAGCCGCCTTTTTTGATGGTAAAGGCAGATTAAGACTAGCATTTTTGCCAGAGTTATCCCTCTTCTGTCACTCTCCGAAAACATTTGCCATTTCTGCATTCTAGAGCTTTTGTATAGCAAGCGATCGCGCGATTATTTTCTAATAACAAATACAAGACCCATTTTTTTCTAATAGTATAGCTTGTATTGATTGCCCCATAAGGCTTATAGCGATCGCCCTTCCGGAAAGTGACAGAAGAGGGATATAGGACTCATATCTGATTTTTGAACAAGATTTCATATAAAACCCTGATAAAACGGGCTTTTCAGTCTCAGGATGTTTTCAGAAATCAAATCGGAGTCCTATATGATAATGATTATTATAATAAAATGTAACTATACAAGATTTTTACCGAGTCTGTTGCTTGGGAGGGAAGAGGGTACACTTCGACTACGCTTAGTACAAGTCAGTGCATCGCGGGTAACGAGTAAGGGAGGACGCAACAAATACATTACTGCACTTTCTGTTGGGCAGGAAGCCTACAGTGTACGTGTTGACGAAAGCCTCTTGTAGAGAAGCTTAAAAATATCCAACTGAATGCTGACTTTTGACTCCTGAATTCTGTTTCGGTAAAACAGACTTTATGCCTTCTTTTGAGACTTAAGTTATGTACTTTATTAATTTTAAGCCCTTGTAACTAATAGTATTTCACGAAATTAATTGAGAGAGTCAGCATCTTAATTTTTCTTTTTGCAGAGATATAAAAGAGATGTGGGCAAGAAAGTTTATAACAGAGGTAATGTTATCGAAGCTGTAAACCAAGGACAAATTAGTACACAGGAGATATAATTGGAACTTTCACTACTACTTCATCATATTCTTTTTGTGCTTCCGCCTATTGACAGATATGTTTAACGTAAATAGTCAGTCCAAAGATTTCTTTGCTGAGAATTTACCTTGAATATTTTATAAAAAGGCCTTGGAAAAACCTAATATTTTCTTTTTTAGACCGTTAACGGTTAACAGTCAACATTCAACTTTAGAACGTTAACGGTTAACAGTCAACAGTCAACAGTCTTTTTTGTGAGATGTAGCTTAGATCGCTACAATCTGATAAGATTTCCAAAAGTACAACAGCTGCTTGTTCTCTTTTTCTTGAAGCCAGTGATTTTGGGTCTTTTTTGGGAAAGGAAAATAAAAAAATGTCTCATCTATTGTGGAAAACTCTGGTACTAAGTCCAGTAGTTTTGGGAGTGACGGTGTTGGTTTCCGCTAGGGCTATGGCTGCTGAAGTAGCAAGTTCTTCTGAGGCAAAATCTGCTCAGACAGAAGCACCAATAGCTTCTAGTGCTTCAATGTCCATTCAAACAGAGCAACTAAAAGTTAATCGGCAGTTGGTTGCCCAAAACACTGATGGAAATAAGGTTTTAGAAGAAGTTAACCGCTACAGCAGTGAAGGCAAGAACCAGAATTCACTGTCTCAAGTCACATCAGTTTCTCAGTTTTCTGATGTACAGCCTACTGACTGGGCATTCCAAGCTTTGCAATCTCTGGTTGAACGCTACGGTTGTATCGCAGGATACCCTAATGCCACTTATCGGGGCAACCGGGCACTAACCCGTTATGAATTTGCCGCAGGTTTAAATGCTTGTTTAGATCGAGTTAATGAACTGATTGCCACTGCAACTGCTGACTTGGTGACAAAACAGGATTTAGCAACTCTCCAACGTTTGCAAGAAGAATTCTCGGCAGAACTAGCAACTCTGCGTGGCCGAGTAGATGCTGTAGAAGCACGGACTGCTGAACTGGAAGCAAATCAGTTTTCTACTACTACAAAATTGGTGGGTGAAGCTATTTTTGCCGTTACTGATGTGTTTGGCGGTAATACTGGCGATGCTAACAATACTGTCTTCCAAAATAGGGTACGTTTAGACTTACAAACCAGCTTCACGGGCAAAGACGTTTTACACACCCGTCTTGCAGCCGGGAATGCACTAGCCTTTAGTCAAGTAGATAATGGTGGTCTTCCTATCGATACTGCTGAAGGCACACAAACTTTTCAAGTCGGCAGCACTGGTAACAACGGTGTCATTATAGACTGGCTGGCGTATTACGTACCCATAGGCCCAGCCCAAGTTTACTTGGCGGGCACTGGAGGTATTCATAGCGATTATGCTGCCACTAACAACCCTTACTTTGAAGACTTTGATGGTGGTAATGGTGCTTTGTCTACCTTTGCTTCTGAAAGTCCCATTTATCGGATTGGTGGTGGTGCCGGTGCAGCACTGACTTTACCCTTTGGTAGCGGTGGTAGCATTTTTAAGCCAAGTTCACTGACTGTAGGCTATTTGGCGTCAAATGCTAATAATCCTGGAGTAAATCAAGGTTTGCTTGAAGGTAACTATGCAGCTCTTGGACAGTTGAACTTTAGTGTAGGCGATCGCTTGGCTTTGGCTGCTACCTACGTTCACGGTTATCATGGTGCTGGAGGCGGTAATTTATTTGACTTAGGTGGTGGTTTAGCTGGCACTAACCGCGTCGTAGGTACTGGTCAAGCTAACACCCTCACTACACTCAACGCATCTTCCAGTAATTCATACGGCATATCAGCAGCCTTCAGACCCAGCGATAAGTTGTCAATTAGTGGCTTCGTTTCTTACCACGATGTCACAGGCTTTGGTGTTGATGATGATTATGAAGCTTGGAGTTACGGTGTTGGGGTAGCCTTACCAGACTTCGGTAAACAAGGTAACGTTTTAGGGATTTTTGCTGGTGCAGAACCCTATTCGTTTAACCGACCAGCTTTTGCTGGTACTGGCAATGATATACCTTATCACATTGAAGGTTTTTACAAGTATCGCGTGTCAGATAACATTTCAATAACTCCTGGTGTTATCTGGTTGACTTCTCCCGGTCAAAACAGCGATAACGACGATGCGATTATCGGTACACTGAGAACAACTTTCACCTTCTAAAGGTTTACTGTAGGGGCGCACAGATGTACGCCCTTACATATCTATCTGTATCAAGTATTTCGTGAAATGGTATTAGGCGATCGCTATGCAGGTGGAAGTCCATTGGAGAGCTATATAAAATATCCAAAATGCGAGAACTTTACCCAGCGATCGAGCCTTACTTAGAAGGTAGTTTAAAGGTTTCCGATCTTCATACCATTCATTTTGAAGAATCAGGAAATCCCCAAGGTCAACCCATTGTTTTGCTGCATGGCGGCCCTGGTGGTGGGTGTCCACCTTTTTATCGACAATATTTCCACCCAAAAAAATGGCGATTGGTAATGTTTGACCAGCGCGGTTGTGGTAAAAGTACGCCCCATGCCGAATTACGAGAAAACACCACTTGGGATTTAGTCTGTGATATCGAAAAACTACGCCAACATTTAGGTATAGAAAAGTGGGCGGTCTTCGGTGGAAGTTGGGGTAGCACTTTATCATTAGCCTACAGTCAAACCCATCCCTCTCGCTGCACGGCGTTAATTCTCCGTGGTATCTTCATGCTGAGACAAAAAGAGTTGCGATGGTTCTACCAAGAGGGTGCTAGCTATATTTTTCCTGATGCTTGGGAAGAATATCTCAAACCAATTGCGATCGCAGAACGTGATGATATGATCGCAGCATATTACAAACGCTTGACCAATCCAGATTTAGAAATTCAATTAACAGCAGCGCGTGCTTGGTCAATTTGGGAAGCGAGTACCAGTAGACTTTTTTTAGATCCACAACTCATGCAAAAGTTTGGCGAGAGCGAATTTGCTTCAGCTTTCGCTCGTATTGAATGCCATTATTTTATGAATAAAGGCTTTTTGGAAACAGAAGATCAATTACTCTTAAATGTAGACCGCATCCGCCATATTCCATCTGTAATTGTTCAGGGGCGCTATGATGTAGTTTGCCCGATGATATCAGCTTGGGAATTACATCGGGCTTGGCCAGAAGCCGAATTTATTGTGGTTCCTGATGCCGGGCATTCGATGAGTGAACCAGGAATTTGCAGTGCTTTAATTGAAGCAACAGATAATATTGATTTCCCTTGAGGGGCTTCGCTTCCAAGACTTTTTAATAAGTAGCTAGGCATAAATAAATTAAGGTTTGTAGTCAGGACTTTAGCCTTAATAAACATTGCTATAAGCGATGAATCACTCATTAAGAATCAAAATATTAATGTTTTAAATTATACTTTTTGGTGGCGTATTTCTATATATATATGGCTAGTATCTTGAAATGCACAAAAATGAGATTTTACTTGGAAAAAACCTTTCAATATTCGTTTGAGTGAATTAAACTTAACCCACCTGATAGCTGTAGCCACTTCTACCCACTTCCGTTTTCTTTTACTTGCTTCTGGATAATCTTCACTTAGCATTTCGACTGGTAACAAATACATCTTGACACGGTAAATTTTGCCTCCTTTGCGATACTTGTAAGTTCCCAGTTCATTAGTGTCTACCTGCCCAATTACCCCTGCTTCTTCCCACGCCTCTTTGGCTGCTGAAGCGGGTGGACTCATGCCATTAGGAATATCTCCTTTTGGAATTACCCAGTGTTGAAAATTACGGGTCGTGATTAGCAAGATTTCGACTTTGCCATTATTCACTCTATAAGGAATCACCCCAGATTGTTTAAAGACTTTGCTGATTTTTCGACTCATCTAACTGCATCCTGTATGGTCTAGCTTTTTTGTACAATGTTTATTTCAAAAATTCAAGAGCTGATACCGGATAAATTTTAGTTAATTCTAGGTTATGAAAAGGTTAAAAGTTTTTTACCCATAAAAGTTAACTATTGAAAGTTATTGATTCTTGAAGTAGCGCCATCTATGCACCCCTACCGTATGTTGCAATAAGACGCGTAGTAAACTATCGCCCATCCCATCTAAGTTGCACATTTTTCTATGTTGACTGTTGACTGTTAACTGTCAGCAGTCAACAAACCTCTTTTTCAAGTTTTGGTAGAGATACAGCGAAGATATTGTATTTAAATCTACTTCTTTACACTCATTTTCATAGTCGTTAGTATTTTTAAACAGTACTGTAAATGCACCAGCGCCTAACCTATCTTGAGGAAACATCCGGTAACAAGGCATCGTAGTTAAATGTGACTGATATTTAGCTAAATTACTAATTTCCATCGCCTCAAACTGGGGAAAGCGTTCCAAAAACCATTCACAAACTTGCTCATTTTCTTCAGGTGAATATGTGCAAGTCATGTAAGCAAGATATCCTTGTGGTGAAACAAGTTTAGCAGAGTTAGCTATAATACGTTTTTGTCGATTTGCACTTTTATTAATAGCAGTTGGATGAAAACACCCAGGTGCTTTTTCACCTTTAGCAAGTAAAGATTGTCCAGTACAAGGAGCATCTACTATTACTAGATTGCTAGAACAGGGAAACATTTCGGCAAATATACTCGAATCTCTATTTACCACCGCACTAGGGCTGATCTGGCAACGTTTCAAATTAGAAATTAGCATTCCCAGACGTTTGCCAATTACTTCATTACTGATAAGTAAGTCAGGTTGTAAAGCTTTCCAAGCGAAAATACTTTTACCTCCTGGTGCGGCACACATATCAAAAACTAAACGCACTGGCGCAGGAATAGCTAACAAAGTAGTAGCTGCAAACACCGAAGAAAAATCTAAACAATAGAAATATCCTTGTTGATGCAAGAGATGCTGACCAGGTTTTTCTCCCAGGTATAAACGCTCAGTAAATGGTGGTTGCCAATAGGTTGGCGTTTCTACTGCTAAAGGTGAATTTTCAGGCTTTTCTTTACACCAAAGAATGCTAGGTGAAAAAGGCTGAGGATTCATTAAAGCATCGATAAATTTTTCTTGCTCATCTAGATTAGTGAACAAACGCCGTGAGACTTTAAGTAATAAATTAGAAGGTTTTTCCATCTGGATATATAAAAAATAACAATTTTCAAAAATCAGAGTAAAGATGCAATTGTGTGAAAACCATATGAAATATGACGCTTCTTAATTCCGAACTGCGTAGCTTGCTTCTCGCCGAAGGCGAGTATTACGAATTAAGTTATATCAAAATCAAACTGTTATACAAGAACAATGTAATTAAGGCTTTTGGCTTCATACTCAAAATATAATGACCGCCATTGGGAACGCAATGGCCAAGCTACCCCACTGCACCGGAGAAGGTCATGTTCTTAGATAATTTTCCGCAAAAGTTACGCAAAGAAGCACAATTATGGAGGGATGAAGGATTAATTAGTTCTTCACTGTATGAGCAAATAGCAGAACGTTATCAATTTAAAAACCTGGAAGCTGCTGCACGCGATCGCAATAAAGTGATTGCTATTGCTATAGGCGGCGTACTTTTATGCTTAGGCATAATTACCTTTGTAGCAGGAAACTGGCAGGGAGGATCGCGAGAAGTCAGATTTATTCTCATGATAAGTTTGTTCTTTGCGATCGCTATCACTGGATTTTACAATTGGAGACCACCTGAAGGAAAGAAGCCAGATAAAAGCAAACGCTTACTAGGAGAAGGGTTGCTAATTTTAAGCGCCTTCATTTTCGGTGCAAATTTACTGCTGATGGCCCAAATGTTCAATATTGTCGGTTCAACTTCCCAACTGTTCCTCGCTTGGGGGTTGGGTGTTGTAGTGATGGCCTTCAGTTTGTGCATAAATTCTTTAGGAATTCTGTCAATTATCCTCGTAGAAATCGGCTATTGGACTGGGCTAGAAGGCTTGTGGTACTCTTCAAGTGAGTTAACTTGGTCGCGGCTAGTAGTGCAGCATATGCCTTTGTTAGCATGGCTGGTATTTGTCCCTTTAGCCTACTTTTGCCGTTCGCGCTGGATTTTTGGTCTAGCAGCCTTTGTCTTTGCTAGTTCCTTACAAGCCAACCTTAATCCTCTGCCATTGCTGAATTATGCTGATATAGCCCCTTGGGTGGCATCTTTTGCTTTTACACTCCCACCTGCACTATTCTGGAGTTATGATGACCTGCTGTTTCCAACCATAAATTACAGATTGTTTCAACCTCTGGCCCGTAATTTAGCATTGGTAAGCTTTGGCATTGTCTTTTATGTCCTGTCTTTTCGTTGGGTCTGGGAATTGCCAGATTATGGTTATAATCGACCAACGACTTTGACAAACTTGTTCGAGTCTCTGCCGATCATTGATTTAGGGATTCTCAGTGGCTTGGCGGTATTGCAATGGTTGTTTCTACTGCGTCAAAGAAATAACCCTCCTCGCCGTGAAGTGATTTTCACAACTGCTGTTATTGGTACCTTTCTTGCTTTCATAGCCATAGTACCTTTTTGGCATCAAACTATCAGCCGAATTGATGAGCTTGGTGTTTTTATTTTCAATGTACTTCTAGCAACATTAGCCTGGGGACTAATTCAAGAAGGATTGAAATTAAGTAACAGAAGTTCTTTTTGGGGCGGGATGCTGCTATTAACACTGCAAATTATCAGTCGCGTGCAAGAGTACGATACCGATTTACTTTTTAAGTCCTTAGTCTTTGTTTTGTGCGGTTCTGCTTTAATTAGTGCTGGACTCTGGTTTGAACGCCGTCTACCTGGTGGTAGCTCTGCAAGTAAGAAGTAGTGTAAAGGATGAAAGAATTCAGGAGTCAGAATTCAGAAGTCAGGAAAAGGTCAACCATAAAGATGATTTTGCCTTCCACTCCTAACTCCTAACTTATTCTAAAATCTCTGTACTTCAAAGTTTTTAAAGTTTCTCTGCGTTAGTCCTAATCTCGTTACTTTTGACCTCCTCAATACCTCTGCTTTTTAGGACTACGCTCATGACTAATAGTTCTTCTGAATCTAAAAATAAAACCTTGTCTCCCGAAGCAGAATTCTCCAGTAAGGTGACTTTTCGGGATTACTTGATTGCTACTGAACAAAAATCGAATAAGCCCTTACCTTTTTGGCGTTTACTAGTTCCTCTGGCGCTGCAAACAGGGTTAATTATGGCAGTACCAGCCCAAGCTCTTTATACAGATGTGACAGGTAAGACGGTGATTTTGCAAACCGTACCTGTAGATTCTAACAATGTGCTGCAAGGTAACACCTTAGCGCTAGATTACAATATATCCCGTACCGCAAATTTGAGCAGATTACCTGGTTGGCAAACATTAGTCAGCAAAGGTCGTGGAAGCGGCAGAAGATTGCCTGAAGGAACCAACGTTTACGTGATTTTGCAAGAGCAACTATCCTCTGGTCGCGGTGTTCCTAGAGCTTGGAGACCGTTACGAGTGACTAGCGATCGCCCCAGTTCTTTAAGAGCCAATCAGGTAGCTTTAAGAGGTGTTTATCAGGATGGTTCAGTCAACTATGGCTTAGAAACATATTACATCCCAGAAAACCAACGGCAGCAGATGAGGAACGATTTGCAAGCCCAACGCGCCCGTAGAGGACAAGTACCCCCCATTGTAGTGAAGGCGAAAGTAGATCCACAGGGTAAGGCAGTCCCAGTTAGTATGTGGGTGCGCGATCGCAACTATCGTTTTTAAGGTCTCTGGAAGAAAAATAATCTTGAAGCAATTCACGAGAGTTGCCACGATTACAAGCACATGAGCAAAAGCGCAAGCTAAGAACATCGGGAGCCGTGTGCAGTGAAAGCTGCACGCACGGATCTAAATGAGAGGTGCGGGAGATAATACTCCCCATCGACTCAACCCAAACAGAAGCAGCACGGCAACAAGCCCAGTATGACTTAGAGCCGTAGTGAAGTTCAGAAATTGGATAATTTATTTTTTGGAGTTCACTAAGATACTGCTGTGACTGGATTTTGAAATTACATCCGGATTACACAAGTGCAAAGTAGTTTATGTATAAAAAAGAGATTGCTTTGCATGATTAACCAAATTGTCACTTTAGAATCTTGTTGGCATAGTTCTGCACCGTGGGGAAAAGCTATGCCGCCATTAGCAGTTCAAATCCTCGAAAAAGTCTTTTTATCAAGTTCTGATATATCAGGCTACTGTTGTGGTGTCCAATGGGAGAAGCAGGAATGGATTTATGCCATTGTCTGCTGTCGTGAAATACTCTACTTGCCTCAAGAAGAATTTTTGAGAACAAACTTTGTGGAAACAGCCACAGTTACCACACCAGTTTTTAAATTGGGCGATGTGGTAGAAGTTGATTTTAGTGAAGAACCAGTACGTCGTATTATTCAAGGGATTTTTAGCCTGAAAAACAATTGGCTATATGCAGTAGAATGGCGTTCTCCAATTTTGGATGAAATGGCATCGGCTCAAAGTAGAATTATCTGGCTTGCAGATGTGGATTTAGTCAAAGTGAATGTATGATTGTGTTTTTAAAGTTTTAACAAAAAAGTTAGTGTGTTCATCCGAGTGTGTGTTTAATTGTTTGAGTTGGTTTACTATTGCTAGGATTGAATCTGAATAGTGAGCCAACTGAATCCCAAATTCGATGTTGCTTTCCAAAAATTGCGTCATCACTAATGTTTAGCTTTCTGCATTGACAGTAACTTTTTATAGTTAGACAGTGTTAATTCTAAAATTAAACCTACAGACTGTAGTAAATTAGCCCTTGTTTTGTCTAGAGTGAAAAACAAGTCATAAGCTAAAATTTCAACTCATGCTGCATCGCGTATCAAAATATGGAGTGATTTGTATCACTCAACCACATCATGCTTGGCTTTCAGGTCAATTAGCACGAGCTTGGGGTAATGAACAATTTGGTCAGTTTCTTCCCAAAGAAGAAGTTTCTCTAGCCGCAGAACAGCATGACATTGGGTGGTTGCGGTGGGAGCAACAGCCTACGCTTAACCCCCAAACTGGTTACCCTTACAAATTTACAGAATTGGCAACTGAGGTACATATAGACATTTGGTCGGGTGCTAAACAGTTAGCACTTCCTTTAGGTAGATATGCAACGCTACTGATTTCATTGCACGGAACAGGATTGTATGAGAGATTCACAAATTGGCAGAACTCAGAAAAGTCTGCTCGAATTGTTCAGGATTTTTTCAAAAACGAGTATGCTTTTCAAAACCAGATTATTGAACTTCTTCAAAAAGATGGATATTATGCATCTTATGTAATGCCACAGGTAATAGAGCGAAACAAAAAGCTTGTAGCAACATGGGATGCACTTTCGATAATTTTATGTGAAGGAAAAACTGGAGAACACTATGTCAATCAAGTTCCAACAACTAATGGTACTACTACATTAAAGTTAAGTTTGACAGAAGATAAAGAGCATCTTCATACAGTAATCATTTCTCCTTGGGTATTTGAGCAAAGTGAAATCAAGCTGGTCTATGAAGGACGCCTTTTGCGAGAAACCTTTAGCGATGAAGCAGCGATGCAAAAGGTTTTGACAAGTGATTGTTGGGTAACTCTAAGCACTACTTTGATACCAGGCTGACGTATGAGATTTTGAATCAAATATTTGACTGAAACTGAACGATAAACTCATGTTTAGCGTTGATAGAATTACGCTATCACTGGCTTTAATGCTCAACTCACTGCACCTCCAAGGAATATCGCCACTTTCGTATCCACACCCGTTACAAGTCAGCGTGCCGTTCAAAACTCCCAGTACTTGTACGGTGGTATAAACATTGACTATTGAATAAAATAATGCTTAGAGGCATAAGATACATATACATTTATATACTCTACTGAAACAAATAATTCAGTAGAGTATTTTTATAGGAATGCGATGTCTGCTCCCTGCCGCTTACCTAACAATTTTGGGGAAGCCAGCCTACTGCTAGTTTTTCTCTCCTAGCGAACCCTACGGTGTACACACAAGTCTTATAGAGTTGCCCCAGAGCCTTTTGATCCCCCCAACCCCCCTTAAGAAGGGGGGCAAAAGTCTCTTAAAGTCCCCCTTTTTAAGGGGGATTTAGGGGGATCTCCAACGATTTTGGGTCTGTACAGAGATGTGTGTACACCGTAGCCTAGCGAACCGGAGGATGTCGAAGGAATAGCTACTGTGTTGACATCCTAGTAAACTCAGCGAGTCCCTCACGAAACTCGCTGGTCTTCAAAACCGTGCTTAATAGTTTCCCATTACACGGCTCCTCAATGATTCGGCACTTTGTCATGTGTACTTTACAACTAAACCATCTTCGGTTGTCTTTTTATTGTGGCAGTGTCTGTGTAATATCTGGGTTGTTATGCTGCTTCCTATTTGCCATCATAAATGTTTGTAAAAAGGACGATACAGGTAGCACTCAAAGCCAGCACGCTTGTAAAAAGATTGATGTTTTCTTCTTGATTGAAGCCTGACATTAACTCAAGTAGCAAGTCACTATCTTGGCTCGAAGCTTCTTTAAGTTCTAGGCTGCTGTACTGGGTCATCTTCTAGATCATTGCTACTAAAATATGAGATTGAAACCGTTATATTACGAAATTACTAATATATTTCAGCGAACTAAACTGGCGAAACAACTACTGAATATAAAAGCCGGGCAATCTCTCAAAAATTCTCTAAATTTACCTATTCAGTTTTATAGCGATCGCCAACTTCATCAACAAGCTAATCGTACAATAATTGAAGCTTCCTGCTCAATAACTGCTTGCCTCGACAGATAAATTTCTTAACCGAGCAGTATGGGGAGTGGGTTATAGCCATCTTAGCTTTGGCTATCCACGTAGGGTGGGGTAATTTACAATTAGGAGATTTTCATTGCCAGAATCTTCAAAGCTACTGCTTCAGGGACAGGCATCACCGATAATCTATTTCCTTGTCTCAGCAACATTAACTCTTCGGCGCTAAACTCCTCTTTGAGTATTGATAGCGATATGGGGTTAGAAAAAGTCTCAACAAATTCTACTACAACTGTTTGCCACCGAGGAGATTCGGAACTTGATTTCGGGTCGTAGTATTTACTTTCTGGCTCAAACTGTGTTGGGTCAGCAATGTCTTTTTTCACCACACGCATTAATCCAGCAATATTGGGAGGATTAGTGTTGGAGTGGTAGAAAAAAGCTAAGTCTCCTTCATCCATTTGGCGCAAAAAGTTGCGAGCTTGATAATTGCGAACACCGTCCCAGATAGTCTCGCTTTGCTTTTGAAGGTCAGCAATGCTATAGGCTTGTGGCTCTGATTTCATTAGCCAATAATTCATTTACACAAATTATATAAAAATAACAAGGGTTTTTTAGACAAGGGGATTTTGCCCCTTGTCTTTGAGATGGTAGCTGGATTTACGCCAAGTTGTACTAGTGAATATTTGACTTAACTGCGGTAAGCTATAACGGCATAAAACGGATCTCCTCCAGCTGCACCCAACCACTGTAATAAATTCGGTAATGTTGACTTATGAACTATAACTTCTGCGGTTGTAAATCCTGAAACTGAGGCGAAATAAGCTTTGACTAATTCTACTCGCTGTGCTTCTGAAGCCTCCCGCCAAGCTTGAATTGCCTTTTCAAAAAACATCCGGTTAGAAAAGCTGATAATTGCGACACCACCGGGTTTCAGGATGCGGTAAATTTCGGAAAATACTGCTTCTGGATATTGCACATACTGCACAGATACGCAATTAAGAACAGCATCAAAATCTTCATCTGGTAAAGGTAGCTGGGGATTTTCGTTAATATTTTGCACAAAGTAATGATTTAAGTGGGGATTTCGTGCTAATTCCTCACTATTGAGTCCATGTCCTTCCACATGGTCAAACTGCATCTCTTCTGGTAGATGAGACACCCAGCTGCTCATCATATCAAAAATGCGGGTGTTGGGTTTCAGGCGATCGCGATATAAATCCGTTAGCTGTTGAATAAATCCTTCATCTACATGAGTGACCAAGCGGGGATAAGCATAAAACAGCTTATCGTCTGTGTCGTCTAATTTCAGGCGCTGATTCGGTCTTAACTGCATAAATCTCTGTTTTGGAGTACTTTTTGGGAAAATTGCTGCAATTTCAGGTATTTTTTTACAAACCTATGTAACATATTTTAATAACACCGAGACACATGAATGAGTTTAAATAGCAGCATTCAATTTTTATCAATTCAATGTTATATAAACTACACTTCTTGCAGCATATTTGGCGACAACTCCGCTTAGTCGCATCATTACCCTATTTTAGTTTGTTAGTTTGGATACTTCCATTATTATTATTTACTTCAGGGCACAATAGCCTAATGGCACATGATGAAGGGCTTTATGCATCGCGTGCCCGTCTGATGTTTGATTCTGGTAATTGGATAGCTCCTTGGGAAAGGGCACATCATAAAACCCCTGGCCCTTATTGGATAATTGCTAGTTTCTACAAGCTGTTTGGTATCAGTGATACTACTGCGCGTTTTCCTAGTATGATTGCTGGCATTTTTAGCTTATGGCTTGTGTATGAAATCGGCAAAAGTATGCTAGACAAAAAATTAGGTTGGCTAGCTGCGGCAATTTTAAGTGTGGAATTTCTCTGGCTGCAATACTCTCGCTTAAGTACACCTGATTTACCGACGGTTCTCTTGGTACTTTTAGCTATTTTGTCTTTAATAAAAACAGAATTGCATCCTAAGTCCCGTTATTTGTGGAGTTTTCTAGCTGGTTTTAGTTTAGGTTTAGGCTTCTTAGTCAGAAGCTTTATGATTTTTTTGCCAATTATAGCTTTATTGCCTTATTTAATTTGGGAAAATCGCCGTCATCGTCATCTTAATAACCCAATTTTGTATTTAGGCTTTTTCGTAGGTTTAATACCTACCTGTGTTTGGCTGTGGTTAAGTTGGCGGCACTACGGAATTCAGAGCTTGCAGGAGTTGTTCAACTTTGTTGTGCAACTAGGTTCTAAAGATAATTACCAAAATGATCGGCTGTTTTATTTATGGAATATTCCTTTAAAAGCATTCCCTTGGGCTTTTTTCGGACTTTTAGGTTTGTTTTTGACCCTCCGTCGTCCTATTCCTCGTTACCAGTTAATATTAGTTGGGTTTCCACTTGTCCTATTTGTAGAACTTAGTCTTTTTACCACTCGTTTATCTCACTATAGTCTTTGCCTTTATCCGTTTATAGCTTTGTTTGCATCTGTAGGTTTAAACTGGCTAGGCAATATCTATCAAATAGGAATGACCCCACAATTACCTCTTAAAAAAAGTAAAATAAATGTATTAAACGTTTTTGCAAAGAAGAATCTTCCCCGAAACCTCAGTTATGGCTTTGGTGGGTTAGGAGTTCTACTTGTGATAGCAAGTATTGGCATTTTTAGTTGGGGTAGTTCTGATATTCGCAAGTATGCAATTATTGGCTTGGCTATGGGCTTGGGTTGGTTAATTTTGCCTATAGTGTGGATTGGCCGTTACCACTTTGGCAAAAAGTTTCTCACAGCGCGTTATTGGATTGCAGGTTGGTTAATTCCCTGCTGGCTGGCTTTGGCGGCGATGGGTAGCGTAGGTTTTTTAAGTGACTATAACCCTGGTTTAAAAACTTTTTTACAACAAAGTGCGATCGCCTCAATTGTCCAATCTTATCCTACCTACTATGTAGATATAGATGCTAAAACCAAAGTACTGTTTAATTTCTATCTTCCTAGTCGCCCTCAAGCAGTAGCCTCTATCTCCCAAATACCACCTTTGAGCTATGCTTGGATATATGCTAACCAATCCCCTAAATTATCTCGACCTCACCGCATTATCGGCACTGTCAAAGAGTCCCAATTGATTCAAGTTATTCCCTAAGACAGATGCAAAACAACTATTGCTAAAAAAGGTCAATTCATTTATAATAGTACGTACGCTAAGTATTATATTAAATGGTTTCTACATCTAATCATTCCTCAGCTTTAGATTCGTGGCAGCAAAACCTAGCACCATACAATTTGGGTTACAGAATCAAATTAGTCTCACAACTGCTCAGTCGCAAGTTTACTGAGAGGCTAGAACCATTTGGACTTACGCCATTTCATTGGTTGGTGTTGTGTTGTTTGTGGCAAGAAGATGGTTTACCTACTTCTAGTATTGGGGACAAACTCAAACAAGTAGGAGGGACTTTAACAGGCGTACTAGATCGGATGGAAGAACGCGGCTTGGTGCGCCGAGAACGCGACACTCACGATCGCCGCATCTGGCGAATCTGGCTAACGGATGCAGGTAAGGAACTAGAAGCTGTCTTACCCCCAATCGCCGCCGCAGTGCGTGATGAAGCGATGGATGGCATTTCCTTTGCTGATCGGGAACTGTTTTCCCAAATCTTGAATCGGGCGATCACTAACCTCTCCTAAAGATAGTCCCACAATCACCCGACTGGAGGAAGTGGTGTAAAGATTTGTTTTGAGACAATACTACGTATACGAAGGAAATAAGGATTTTTTTCAGGAAATACTACGCATTCTAAATAAAAGACTATTAATCAAATTTATTGAACGAACAAGCGAGTTAAGAATCATGGAGGCTAATACTTTTAACGGACGCAATCAAAACAAAACCCCATTTATCGGAAAACAATTGATTCCTGATTCCGAGACTTTAGAAACTGTGATAGCACAAGCACCAGTTGTAACAGATGAGATAGAGAAAGAGAAAGAAGTTCCACCGAAGCGGAAAAAACCGATTGGTTTAATTTTGACAGCATTAGGTGTGGGTGCGATCGCAGCAGGTACTTTTGGTTATAACTATTGGCAATACGCTTCCACCCATCAAGAAACAGACAACGCCACCGTTGCCGGAAATATTCACCAAGTTAGTAGCCGTATTCCCGGAACTGTAAGTCAGGTGCTAGTGAATGATAACCAACTGGTGCAACCGGGACAATTGTTAGTGAAGTTAGATCAACGAGATTATGAAAGTAAGGTACAGCAAGCAGCAGCAGCCTTAGAAAATGCTCGTGGGCAGGCGCAAGCAGCCGAAGCAAATATTGCTTTAAGTTCACAAACCACCAGTGGTAAAACAACTCAGGCACAGGGCGATGTTAGCGGTGCGGTAGCAGCAATTTCCACAGCAAAAGCAGCAGTACAAGAAGCCCAAGCTGGGATACCAGCAGCGCAAGCTGAAGTCAGACTAGCCCAAGCTGGGATTCCCGCCGCGCAAGCGCAGGTAGCACAAGCAAATGCGAATTTGGAAAGAGCACAAGCAGATTACAATCGCTATAACCAGTTGTATCAATCAGGTGCGATCGCTCGTCAGCAATTAGACACCGCCAAGGCAGCTTATAACGTGGCTACGGCAGAAAAAAATGCCGCCATTCAGGGAGTAGAACAAGCCCAAGCTAAGTTAGCCTCTGCTAGAGTTGGTGTCGCCAAAGCGCAGTCTCAACTAGCACAGGCGCAAGAAAATGTTACCAATGCCCAAGCTAAATTGGCAGCATCCAAGGGGGGATTGCAACAAGCCACCGCAGGCGGACAAGATACAACAGCAAAACGTAGTCAATACGAAGCGGCAAAAGCAGCGATCGCGCAATCAGAAGCATCGCTTAAAGACGCGCAATTGCAACTATCTTACGCCAACATTACCGCTCCCAGTGCCGGACGCGTAGGTAGAAAAAACGTGGAAGTTGGCAACCGAGTCCAATCGGGAACACCATTAATGGCGATCGTGGATAACAACTATTGGGTAATTGCAAACTTCAAAGAAACCCAATTAGAAAAGATGCGTCCAGGCGAACCAGTAGAAATCAAGCTAGATGCTTTCCCTCATCACACCTTTATTGGTCGTGTTGACAGTATTTCGCCAGCTTCCGGCGCTCAGTTTGCCTTATTACCACCGGATAACGCGACAGGTAACTTTACTAAAGTTGTCCAACGCATTCCAGTAAAAGTAGTTTTTGATCAAAAGAGCATTCAAGGGTACGAATCGCGGGTTACTCCAGGAATGTCTGCGGAAGTTGCGGTGGAAGTCAAGTAATAGCAAATTACTTAAAAACATATGAAAAACATCTTTCTTGTTGTAACATCTTCCTACATCTACGGAGAGGCGTAAGAGATGAGGTGAAATGATATTTATGAAAGCAGATTGATATAAAGCAAGCCTGAGATGAAAAAACCGCTACTACCTGCATTAAAGTCAAAAAACTACCAGTTGTTTTTTGCCGGACAAGGTATTTCTCTAATTGGGACGTGGATGACGCAACTTGCGACAATTTGGCTAGTTTATGACTTGACAAACTCACCATTAATGCTAGGAGTTGTGGGATTTTCGAGTCAAATTCCTAGCTTTTTTTTAGCTCCCTTTGGCGGAGTATTTGTAGATCACTTTTCTCGATATCGTACCTTAATTAGTACGCAAGTCTTGGCGATGATTCAGTCGTTAACATTAGCAGTGCTGGCGCTGACTGGTGTGATTCAGGTATGGCATATCATTGCCTTGAGTTTATTCCAAGGATTTATTAATGCCTTAGATGCGCCAGCCCGCCAAGCGTTTGTGCCAGAATTGGTTGAACGCAGAGAAGATTTAGCAAATGCGATCGCCATTAACTCTACCATGATCAACGGTGCGCGATTAATTGGCCCTGCGATCGGAGGTTTACTAATTGCCGGGGTTGGAGCGGCCTATTGTTTTTTAATAGATGGTTTGAGCTACATTGCTGTAATCGCCGCTTTATTGGCAATGAAAGTTAAGCCTTGGAAACACTCGGTAACTAACGGTAATCCCTTGCAAAGAGTCAAAGAGGGATTTATATATGCCTTTAGTTTTCCACCCATTCGAGCTATTTTATTGTTATCAGCTTTAGTCAGCCTTATGGGGCTGCAAAACACTATTTTGGTACCAGTTATTGCAGAACAAGTTCTCAAAGGTGGTGCAGAAACATTGGGTTTTTTGATGGCGGCATCTGGAGTTGGAGCTTTAACGGGTGGTATTTATCTAGCTACCCGCCAAACAATCTTAGGAATTGGTAAGTTGATTGCCATAGCTCCGGCAATTTTAGGAAGTGGTTTAATTGCCTTTTCTTTATCTCGATTTTTACCACTTTCTTTATTTACAATGTTATTTGTTGGCTTAGGTACAATTCTCCAAATTGCTGCTAGCAACACATTTTTACAAACAATTGTTGAGGATGACAAACGTGGGCGATTGATGAGCTTATACACAATGTCATTTTTGGGAATGATTCCTATAGGTAATTTGTTAGGAGGTTTCTTAGCTAGTCGTATTGGTGCTACAAACACTTTAATTATTGATGGTATAGTTTGTATTTTAGGCTCTATCTTTTTTAGCAGACAGCTGCCTGCTTTAAGGAAAATAATGCTTCCAATTTATGAGCAAAAAGGCATTGTAATCAGTAAGAGAGCTTAGGATAAAACCTGCCAAGAGATGTAAAAATATAATAATAATTTTGTTGCTTAATTTTAAAACTAGAAAAATGCTATGACTAATATAGGTGTAATTCGTCAGCAAGCACCACCAGAACGTGTACCGCTAAGAACCTGGATTGGTGTATTAGCCAGTATGCTTGGTGCATTTATGGCAGTATTAGATATTCAAATAACTAATGCTTCGTTGCAAGATATTCAAGCAAGTTTAGGAGCAACTTTAGAAGAAGGTTCTTGGATTTCTACAGCGTATCTCGTAGCAGAAATTGTGGTAATTCCTCTAACAGGGTGGTTATCACGGGTGTTTTCTCTACGACGTTATTTATTAGTAAATACTGCACTATTTATTTTCTTTTCTATATGTTGTGCTTGGTCGTGGAATCTAAATTCCATGATTTTATTTCGCGCCTTGCAAGGTTTGAGCGGAGGAGTACTAATTCCTACCGCTATGACAGTTGTATTAACCACTTTACCCCAATCTAAGCAATCAGTTGGGCTGGCTGCATTTGGATTTAGTGCAGTTTTTGCACCCTCAATTGGCCCGACATTAGGAGGTTGGTTAACAGAAAACTTTGGTTGGGAATACAATTTTTATATAAATGTAATTCCAGGAGCATTAATGCTAGCTGGCGTTTGGTATGGAATTAAGCAAGAGCGTCCCCAAATTAATTTACTGAAACAAGGTGATTGGTGGGGAATTATTGCGATGGCTATTGGATTAGGTTCCCTGCAAGTTGTTTTAGAAGAAGGTAGCCGCAAAGATTGGTTTGGTTCAGCGTTGATTGTGCGCTTAAGCGTAATTGCGGTAATTTTTTTGGCGATATTTTTCTATATTGAATTAACTCGAAAGCAACCATTTATTAATTTACGGCTTTTAAGGCGTAACTTTGGTTTAGCCAGTATTGTGAATGTCTCGCTGGGAGTAGGATTGTATGGTTCAATTTATATTTTACCGTTGTATCTCGCCCAAATCCAAAAATACAATGCGCTGCAAATTGGTGAAGTATTAATTTGGGCTGGTATTCCCCAATTATTTATTATTCCTCTGATACCCAAACTCATGCAACGCATTGATGTGCGGTTAATGGTGGCTGTTGGTGTAACTTTGTTTTCCATCAGTGCATTTATGAACTCTGGAATGACTAATGAAACTGGATTAGATCAATTACGATGGTCACAATTTGTGCGTGCAATGGGGCAACCCCTAATTATGGTGCCACTAACTTCTATCGCCACTGCTGGGTTAAGCCCAAAAGAAGCAGGATCGGCGAGTGGTTTATTTAATATGATGCGGAATATGGGCGGTTCTATAGGAATTGCATCTTTAGCAACTCTATTAACTAATAGAGAGCAATTTCACTCAAATAGATTAAGTGATGGAATATCTTTATATAACCCAGAAACTCAACAGCGAATTGACCAAATGACACAGTATTTTATGAGTCGAGGAGCAGATTTAAGTACAGCGCAAAATCAAGCGATCGCATCCATATCTAATATAGTTCGTCGGGAAGCATTTGTAATGGCTTTTAACGATTGTTTTTACTTTATTGGTATTGCATTGTTACTCAGTGGCATTGCTATTTTATTCTTCAAAAAGGTAAAACTAATCGGTGGCGCTGTTGCTCATTAGATTTATTCTCTGGGGTAAAATATTTGATAAAACTACTAAGGTACTAATACTAATTCAAATAATGTTTGCGACACATCAATTATTTGTAAGGGCACAACATTGTTGTGCCCCTAGCCATCTGTCGCATTATTTTTTCAAATTGGTATAAGATGGTTATTAGTATGATAATCTAACATTTTTGGGTCAATCACTAAAGCATTATTCAAAATTCAAATTTTGGGGTTTTAATAGTTTAATATAGCAGTCCTAAAATTAAATAAGATTGCTATATCAACTAAAGACTTGCTTTCGATAATTTTTTAATTTGCCCAGTAAAATATGCTTCTTCATGTTTGAGTTGTTGTGCTAGTTCCAACCCTTTTTTAAAAGCTGTTAATGCTTGAGGAAACTCTTTACGTTCTAGATACAATTGCCCAATTTGGTCATAAGCTTGCATCATTCCGTAAAAGTTGGCTGCTTGCGACTCTGTCTCCACAAGAATTTGACTAACCTGCAAAGCCTCATCTGTTTGTCCTTGAGAACGGTACAGCGCAATTAACTTCTGCAAAGCTTCACCAGCACGAACGTACTCCTTTAATTGCCAAGCAGTAGTATAAGCTTCTTGATAATTATTAAAAGCTTCTAGCAGTAAGTTAGGATTTTCCTTTGCTAAAGATTCGTAATTTGAAGCGATCGCTAGCTTTAATTCTGGTATTTCAATAAGATTATTTTCATTGACGTAAATTTCTACTAATTTATTCAGTACATTCAATGACTGCTGCGGTTGTCTCGTCTGCTCATAAATGTAAGCCAGCCGTTGCAGATATGTTACCTCATTTACACGTTCGTTTTGGGAAGTAGCTAAAGCCAACAATTCTTCGTAAACTGGGGCGGCTTTGGGATAATCAAACCAACTCAAATGCAGTTCCCCCATTGTCTTGAGGTTTTCTACTACTGCTGTTGTATTTTTTTGCTCTCGCATCACTAATAAAACTTGGTCGTAAGCTTCCACAGCTAGTTTAGGCGATCGTAGATTTTGGTAAGCTTGACCTAGCGATCGCCACAATTCTAGATCAACTTGAGCAGTTGTTTTTTTAGATTGTGCCTGCTTTTGAATTGCTTGCAATCGCTGCGTAATATATTGTACTTCTTGTCCATCATTTTGCTTCCAAGCGATCGCTCCGACTCGTGATAGTGCTTGCACTTCTGCTAATGAACCTAAAAAGCGCCGCAAGCGAAGTTCCCGGTTCCAAATTTCAAACGCCCCCACTTGATCTCCTGCTTGCAGTTTCGTTGCTGCTTCTTGATTTAACGCATCCAGCGCTGGTTCTAACTTTTGTTGTTCTTGGAGAGTTAATGGTTGTTTATCCTTGGGCAAACGTGGTAGTAGTGGATCGGGTGTGGTAATTTCTAGGGGATTAGGAGGAAATTTATCAGGAAGTTTGGGCTTTTTAGTCTGTGCCAGCGTCAAGGAACTGCTAAATACTATAGCAGCAGTCACAATCACAATTAAGCGCCTGAGCATGGGTACTTTACCTTACCTCGAGTTGTTTCATGAGGTAATTATCCCCATGTCCTATTATTTTTACCTTATTTCAGCAATTCCGAAGCGTCACTGACTTAATCCTAAGCAGGAACCAAAATTCGTCCGTTGTAACCTGCTTGGTTATATTGTTCAAGGACATGAGTTGCAATACCTTTGCTCTGGCCTGATCTTACCAAAGCTACACTTGCCCCCCCAAAGCCTGCACCCGTCAGTCTTGCACCAAACACTCCTTCTGTTTTCTGCAAAATATCTACCAATATATCTAGGGCAGGCACTGAAACTTCATAATCATCTCGCAAGCTGGCATGGGAAGCATTCATTAATTCGCCAAAGCGCTCAGATGTTACTCCCTGCAAGACTTCCAAGACGCGGTTATCTTCTGTAACTACATGACGGGCACGACGCTGTAGTGGTTCGGGTAATGTTTCTGTTACATTAACATCAGTAATATCTCGCAATGCCTTAACTCCGAGCGATCGCGCCGCCTCCTCACACTCAGCGCGACGCTGGTTATAACCGCTACCTGCAAGTGTACGCGGTACACCGCTATCAATAACCAAAATCTCCGCTTTCTCAGGCAAAGGCATCACCCGACGTTCTAAAGTCCGAGTATCTAAAAACAAGATATGCTCAGTGTCAGCCAAGCTAGAAGCCATCTGATCCATAATGCCGCATTGCACGCCAGCATATTGAATTTCTGCTTGCTGGGCAATTTGGGCGATTTCAACATCATCAATGGGAAGGTTCAGAAGTTGGCGTAATGCCCGGAGGGTTGCCACTTCTAAAGCGGCGCTGCTAGATAAACCCGAACCCATAGGAACCGACGATTTGACGTACACACAAAGCGATGGAATTGTATATCCTGCTTTTTGCAAAAGCTCAATACAGCCAAAAATATAACTGGCAAATCCAGAGGGTTGATGATTAATATCTGAAATGCTCACTTGCTCGTTTAAATTTTCCGAGTAAAAGTGATGTTGGCTATCGCTACTAAAACCTAGCTGTACCGTCGTACCTTGAGGAATCGCAGTTGGAAGAACGAACCCGTCATTATAGTCGGTATGTTCGCCCAGTAAATTTACTCTTCCTGGCGCACTCGCTTGAGTTTCAGGTGGTTTACCGAATACTTGTTGAAAATCCATAATTTTTAATTATATAAAGGTACAGGGCGCAATCTTCCTTCTACCTCAACATTAGGAAAATTTGGATCAAAAGTCAGATTTTCCAACTTTCCATCCTCCAGAATCACAAAAGTATCTTCAACCTTCGCCCCTCGTAAACTGGGATTCCAAGCGACAGCAATACCTTCTGCCAAAGTATCAGTAGTGCTTGGATTTGCTACGATTTCTCGCGCTAAATATCCAGTAGTTCCTCCCTGGTGATGTTCAAGGATGGCATTGGGGAACCCATGCTGTTCATAAGCCTGAGCTAGCGCATGATAAACTCTGTCCAAACTGGTTCCAGGTTGGCACAAATTTAAAACTACTGCTTCTATTTCGCGCACATGGGAATGCAATTCGGCCTGTTCGTCTGAGAGCTTACCAAAACAAACAAATCGAGTCAGATTTGCATACAAACCGTAACCTCTAGCGCAAAACACCAGCATCGCTTGCCGTCCAATTTGCTCTGCTGTGGCTGTAGCATGACGGTATAGCGGTAAACGTCTATCACCTGCTACCAGTGTCAGCGCCGGATGCAAGCCTTTCGCCCATAATGCCTCTGCACCCGCACCTGCTAACTGATATTCTGTCCAAGTTGGCTTGGCGGCTTTGAGTACCTCTGTCATTGCCTGACTAGCTTTTTGCCCAACTTGGCGATATCGCTCTAATTCACTTGACATCATTACCCGTTTATGTAGTTGCAGAGATGTGGGTAACGGCTGTTCTAAATTGGAGATGGGGCGTTCGCGCTTCGCGTTGTCGGGGACATCGCTAATTGTTTTTCCGCCACCAGTTGCATCACGAACAAAAGACTCACGCGCAGCAGCATCGGCCCAAGGGTTAATATGCATCTTAAAATTAGCAGGCAGTTCTTCATCAATAAGACGCTGCCCTTCAATTTCATCCGTCAATACCCAAGCATCATCAATAGTTACTAATACTTCTGCTATACCAGTTTCAGCAGTAAGCAGCACGGTGCTAGAAGCGCCGCCTGTCGCCCAGGCAAACCAGTCTGTACCGCGTAAACGAACGCCTTGCGCTTCGGTTTCACGCAAGGTTTGCCTGATTAACTCTAGTTTTTTGGAGACTTCTTCGTTCATACAAAATTAGTAACCACAGATGAATACACACAATTATGAGATTCATCTGTATTTATATGCGTATGTCTATGGTTGGAAAAAAACTTTGGTAGGGTATTGTATCCCACATTCCGCAGGTTAATTAAGTTGAAAAAGGAGTTAAATCCCTAAAAGGGGATAGGACAACACGAAAGATGTTGACTGTTAACCGTCAACGGCCTAAAAAGCTGTCTCTCATCCCATCTTTGAAAAGAGTCGGTTTTCCCAATGCCTTTTTATAATATTTTTGACAAAGAGCACCAAAAAACTGGAGGAGCCACTTAGCATTATTTCTGTAATCGCCATCCACGTGGAACGAACTCGAATCGCCCCATATCAGCAGGGAGTTTTCAATATTTAGATCCGCTCGCTATGCCCGCTACACCCTAAAGTTACCGTTGAGTTAACAGAAGCACAACAGTGTAGAAACAGAAAATTCACAGGTGGAGTAAAGTACACCATCTATAAAAACAAGCAATTTATACCACTAATTTAATACTGTTTCAGCCAATATCCAATTAGTGTAAACATCCTCCATAAATCCTCTGTAGCCAAGAGTTTCACTCTGATTTCTAAACCTTACTTTCAAGGTAGTGATATAAGTTCCATTTATTACCTGATGACCATAGCCTAAAACTTGACCAACTTGGCCGATTTTCTGATGCAGGGCATAATCTCCGATATTCAGCATAGTTCTGATTCCCTACTTACTAAATAGAGTGGTTTGTGTTGGAATATTTGTGCGTGACAGTAATGTTCTCAAGCTTTAAAACTTAAGCTGCAATCTGAGGTTGTTTCTCAGTTTTAGCCCTAGTTTGAGTCAGCAAATGAGTATAGAGATCAGTTAACCCAGAAGCTACACTATCCCAGCTAAAAGCAATTTCTACCCGTTTGCGACCGGCTGCACCTAATTCGTCTCGCCAAATAGGGTTAATCAAAATCCGGTCAATAGCATCAGCAAAAGCTGCTTCGTCTTTCGGTGGTACTAGTAATCCTGTAACTTCAGGTACAACAGTAAACTCTAATCCGCCAACATTACTTGCCACTACTGGAGTCTGACTAGCCATAGCCTCAATCGCTACTAAACCAAAGGGTTCGTAGTGGCTGGGTACTACGCAGACATCAGCAGCAGCATAGTAGAAGGGTAGAACAGTATCATTTAAACGGCCCGGAAAGGTCGTGCAATCTTCTAGCCCTACTTCATCAACAATATTAGCAATGCGATCGCGTTCAATTCCATCACTTTGCCCTGGACAGCTACCACCCCCAATCACTAGCTTCAGATTAGCCTTACCCCTTAAACTAGACTGGGCAACGGCTCTTACCAAAGTTTCAATTCCCTTGCGACGGTCAAAACGACCAACGTAGAGAACCATTTTGGCATCAGGTGCAATTCCTAATTTTTCTCGTGCGACACTGCGCTCAATTCCGCCGTACTTATCAATATCAGTACCACAGGGAATCATTTTAATTTTCCCTTTCTGGGAAACTAATATCCGCATATGTTTTTGCTCTTGCGGACTTGTGGCAATCACACGATCTACAGTTTCTAAACAAGCTTTTTCTACAGCTAATCGTTGAGTAGCAATGACAGGAACTTCCCCAATACTTCTGTATTTTACTGCTCCTAATGAGTGGTAAGTATGCACCTGAATCAGCGATTGCTGCTTTTTCAATTCCATACCTACCCAACGCTATTTTGTGGGGCTCAAGTTATGTAATTGGCATTCAATATTTATTTAAAAAAGTGTATTCGCAATTACCAATTAATTTGACATCGACTAACCCCTCTAGGAGAACCGCACATCGAGCCAAGGTAGTTCTTAAGAACGATGTACTCATTAGTAAAACTTTGAAATTATGAAAACACACGAGCTATAAAGATATCAAAAAAAGCCCATGAAATCCCAAGAGACTCAAAACACAAGAACAGAAAATAATCTTCCCGTGGAAGAGGACACACCTGATTATATAAATCCTCAAGAACCTGGAAAATCTGAGCCTATGACTCAGGTACAAAGCGATAGTGTAATTACCAATCAGGACTTACCCGATCCACGGGTTCGCTATGGTTTTACCCTGGTTATAGTGGGGGCTGTCTTATTTGTTGTTGCCATTTACTACGGGATTATTAACCCTTAAGTGATTTACCTAACTCAGTCCTTTGACATCCTAGTAAACTCAGCGAGTCCGTCACGAAACTCGCTGGCTTTCAAAACCGTGCTTTATAGTTTCCCATTACACGGCTCACTCCACCCAAACAAAGTTATCTCTGAGAAGTGAGCCATCCCTGAAGATTTCTGCTCATTTCGATTGAACGAATCGCACCACCGGGTTTTAAAGATTTGAATTTGACGGCGTGCGATAACTATAGCCAACATTAGAATCTTTTTGAATGTGTGCTTTAATACTATCAAGATCAATGAAGCAGTCAGCAACATCAATTAAGCTTTCACTAGTGCTTGTTTGTAGACTTACCACTTCCACCCGAACCCCCATTCTGCTGACAGCGTTTACAGCATAGGCTAGATCACCATCACCACTGACTAAAACGGCAGTATCATAATAAGGAGCTAAAGTGATCATGTCTACAGCAATTTCTACATTCAAATTTGATTTTTTGAAATTCTCTGCTGGTTGCGTGATATCTTTAGCTACAACACGATAGCCATTACGACGCATCCATAATAGAAAACCCTGTTGCTTTTCATTACTAAGATCAACCCCAGTATAGAAGAAAGCACGCAACAGCCTTGAACCGTTAGTTAAATGACAAAGCAATTTAACGTAGTCAATTTCGATGCCGAGTTGTAAAGCTGTATGAAATAGACTTAAGCCATCAATAAAAATAGCAACTCGACCACGATTTAGGCTATTGAAAGTCGAACTATCAGGTGCAGTATCTCCCATCTTGGCATCTTTACTTTTGACGGCAGTATCGTTCAAATTTTGACCTTGCCAATGTGGTTTAGCCTTAAGTACTTTAGATTCTTTAAATTCATTTCTTTGTTTGCTAAAATTAGTTATAATCATTGATACCTCTGATTTTAAAAATCGAAAAATTTTTGGGTAAATTGTCTATACTATAGTCTGCGCTGATTTATAGCTCTATATTAAGTCACTATATGCAGATAAATTTAACTGGCGCTCAAGAGGATTCAAAGTAGACGCTCTAAGGGTTCTTCACTGTTGTCAGCCTTTGTTTGACGGAACATTACCTGCGCCCACAGATATGTTAATCTTTACCCACCGAGACAGCAAGAGTTTGGAGAAAATAAATCTTCCTGTAAGGGTAGGGGCAAGAATTCATGATGCTTGCGACGGGCTACGCCAATGCCATCTGTTTATTTATTTTTATTTTACCTCTGTATTTTAATAGAATTTACCACAAGCTAAAGACGCTCAAATAATGGCAAAATTAGAGTCACTAATAATTTAATATACGATGCCTGCGGCGGGCTACGGCAACGCGCCTCAATAAGTAAGTTTTAGCAAGGTATTTAGGTAATCTTTAATACAACTTTTATAAAAGTTGATCTAAATAAAAGACTACTAAACGGTCAATAGCCAGAAAGCGTTGACGAAAATACAATATTCCCGGCTTCTCTAGAGAAGCCGGGAATATGAGTCTTAGTCTTTAGCTAACTTATTATTGGATGTGTAGTAAACCTTACTACCAGTATCAGGTACAAAATGGCAGCTGATACATGAATTCCATACTGACTTCCAAATCGGTTCTTCCGATTTATGGAAATACTCACCCATCACTGGTTTTATTGCCTCAGTTGCTTTCAGCAAATTGTAGTGAGGGATGTTAAGGAATATATGGTGAGCAACATGAGTACCGATATCGTGATGGATATGATTGATCAAACCATAGTTACGGTCAATGCTAGAAATTGCGCCTTTTAGGAAAGTCCAATCTTCTCCACGATACCAGGGAAGCTCTGGCTCAGTATGGTGCAAGAATGTCACCAAATCTAGCCAAACTATGAACACCAGGTAGGGCACAGCGTAATATTTCAGCAACCACATCCAGCCCCATTGGTAGGTGAGGAAACCTAGCAAACCTACCATGCCAATCAACAGTACAGTACTAGTGATGACATCCCATTTTTCCGATGGTTTGAAAAGCGAACTACTGGGCAAAAAGTGAGAGCCTTCTTTATTAGGAGAACGCTTAAACAGATACACAGGATAAGCCAAAAGAAAAACATAATATCTGCCTATTTTTTGGGCTAAAGGCATCTCCTTATATTGGGATTCTGTCACAGGATACCAGCTTTCATCGTTATCGATGTTGCCAGTATTTTTGTGATGAGTTCTGTGACTAATCCGCCAACCATGATAAGGAACAAGTATTGGTGTGTGAGAAAGATGTCCAATCAAATCATTGAGCCATTTATGCTTAGAAAAAGATTGGTGTCCGCAGTCATGTCCTACTACAAACAAAGCCCAAAACATCGTTCCTTGCATTAGCCAGAAAATCGGAAAGAAAAGCCAAGAATCCAGGTAAGAAGCAACTGCATAAAGCAGAGCGATAATCACGATATCACGAAAAAAGTAAAAAAGTGATTTTGTGACATTGGGCTGAAAGCATTCAGCAGGAATTGCAGCTTTTAAATCCCCAAGTGTGAAAGGTAATTTAGTTGTATCCTCAGACGTTTCAAAGCCAGGAGGATTGTTGGACGTGATGATATTTGATGGCACTGGATTCTTTTGTTTAGATATAAATCGGAACTTGATTTGAGACAAGATAATCTCACCTCTAGGATGCCCATGATACTAGCGATCGCTAACAAACAAGAGGATAATTTCTGGCAATTTGCCTAACAATATTTAGTCAGTAATAAATTGCCAGATTCTATTTAAACACAGCATGATAAACGCTCTCGTTGGTTCAAGAGCGTGAGTGTAATCACAGCGCTATTTATTGCTGTGTGTAATGTTCGTTGAAAGTCTTATAGCCAACATCAGTTGTGTATAGTTGACATTGGTCTGTAATCTGCTTCATTAAAGGCCAAGAAAACTGACATTCATCATGCAGATAAGGCTCCCAATTTTCTTTGATGCTGCTGTAAGCTAGCCGCAAATTATAAGAAGGAATCGCAGTGGAAATATGATGAGGGACATGAACATTAATATCGTGGCACAGGATTTCTACCCAGCGCGGATAATCGCAATGAATAGTGCCATTTAGCTGTGCTAGAGCTTCGTTCCACTTGTTCGCTGTCGCAAAAGGAACATCTGCGGCAGTGTGGTGAACAATAGTAAAAGTACTCATCCAAAAATGGTAAATCATCCAAGGCACTAGCCAAAACTTGACAAATCCCCAGATACCAGTTGTAGCGATGAGAATTGGGAAAGCGATCGCCGCAAACACAACTACTACTGCTACAGAAAGCTTGATGCTCGATTGGTCTTTCGTTTTGAAGTTCCGCCAATCAAAATGCACTACAGCCCAATGTCCAATGGAACCTACCCACCAGAGGCGTTTACGCATGAATAGCTCAAAAGCAGACTGCCGGGTTTTATCCCAATCTTCAAACACTTCTGGTCTGATTGGATGCCAAGCGTTATCCTCATCCAGCTTGTTGGTATGAGTATGGTGATAATTATGCTTAATGCGCCAACTGTGAAAGGGGTAAATCAACGGCATCATGAAGAAATGCCCTACCAAATCATTTACCCAACGACGTTTGGCAAAAGATCTGTGACCACAATCATGGCCAATTACAAAAAAACCTGTTAAAGCAGTGCCCGTAAAAATCCAAGCCAGGGGCAAGAGAAACCAAGGAGTGATAATCAGGCTGTAATAGCCCAAGCCAACCGCCAAGACACTGAGCAGTACTTGTGTCCAAGCTTTGCGACGATTCTGCTGAAAACATTCCCGTGGCAGCGTTTTGACAATATCTTTGAGCCGAAAGTCGGAATTACTAGGCTCGTCACTTAGTTTCTGGCTATTAATTATTGATGTAGTCATGAACACCTGAAAAAGAACAAACTCCTCCACCAAGTCACTAAAAAAGCAACTTGCCGCAAAATTTCTTAATATTAGCGCTTCGGATTATAGCAATCTAACCGACACAAGCGCACCAGTAAATAGCTTTTTGAAAAGTTAGGAGTTAGAAGTGATGAGTTATGAGTTAAAAACGTTACGCATCATAACTCCAAACTCCAACTTCAGCTCCTAACCCCTAACTCCTAACCCCTAACTAACTTTTGTTGGGGCCAACTTCACATTAGTAGCCAGACCAACTGCTTGCAGCAATTGAACAGTCATCCAAGTTAAATCGATTTCCCACCATTCCAACCCATGACGAGCTGAGTATTGAAAAGCATGATGGTTATTATGCCAGCCTTCACCGAAAACTAGTACGGCTACCCACCAGCAATTAGTCGATTGATCCCCAGAATCATAGCTCCGATAGCCAAATTTATGAGTAGCGCTGTTCACCAACCAAGTGCAGTGGTAAACCCACACAATGCGAACAAAAATTCCCCAAATAACAAAGGGCCAGCCACCCAGAAGCAAAAGCAATACACCCAGAGCAACCTGGATCAAAATGAAATATTTTTCTAAAAACTGATAAACTGGGTCTTCTGCAATGTCTTTGGTGAAACGAGGAACATCAGCGTGAGCGGGACAAAAATGAATCAGCCAATCCATGTGGCTCCACCAGAACCCTTTATTAGAATCATGTGGATCAGCGTCAGTATCCGAGTGTAAATGATGGATACGATGTGTCCCTATCCACTCAATTGGGCCTCCTTGACAGGAGAGTGTCCCAAAGAAAACCAGGAGATATTCTAGCCACTTGGGAGTTTGAAAACTGCGATGGGTGACAAGGCGATGAAATCCTAGAGTAACGCCTAAGCCGCCAGTCACCCAATATAGCAAGACACCCACACCAACTGCCGTCCAGCTAAAGTTACCAGGAACAAAGGCAAATAAAGCGCCGATGTGCAGTGCAATGAAGAACAGGGTATTAACCCAGTTAATTTGAGGTTTAGTTGAGGTAGCAATTGTCATGCAGTAACCTGAATTTGAATTTTCCAGCCTAGTCTGCGCGATTTTAAAATCCGCATATCTATAATTTAATTTTTTTTGAACGAGGAACTGATGAACAGCTTAGAGCAGCTGCAGCAAGCAGAACAGGCACTATTAGAAATTTTTTCTGGAATTGACACTCATATCAAGCATAATCTAAAACGAGTGCTGGATGCCTTTCGTAATCACCGTGTGGGCGCACACCATTTTGCTGGTGTAAGTGGCTATGGTCACGATGATTTAGGACGAGAAACTTTAGATAAAGTTTTTGCCGAAGTTATGGGTGCTGAAGCTGCGGCGGTGCGGGTGCAGTTCGTTTCGGGAACTCATGCGATCGCCTGTGCTTTGTTTGGTGTTCTCCGTCCTGGAGATGAAATGTTAGCAGTGGTCGGTTCTCCCTACGATACGCTTGAAGAAGTCATTGGTTTACGTGGTCAAGGTCAAGGCTCTCTTATCGAGTTTGGCATAAATTACCGCCAATTGGAGCTAACCTCAGAAGGAACTATAGATTGGCAAGCTTTAAGTACTAATGTGACTGAAAACACTCGTTTAGTGTTAATTCAGCGTTCTTGTGGCTATTCTTGGCGGCCTAGTTTATCAATTGCTGATATTGAAAAAATTGTCCACTTAGTCAAACAGCAAAACCCGAACACCGTTTGCTTTGTGGATAACTGCTACGGCGAATTTATTGAAACCAAGGAACCTACAGCCGTAGGTGCTGATTTAATGGCGGGATCGCTGATTAAAAATCCTGGTGGAACTATTGTCAGCGCTGGTGGTTATGTTGCCGGTCGCGCCGACTTAGTGGAAGCATCTGCTTGTCGCCTTACTGCTCCCGGTATCGGGAGTTATGGTGGCGCTACTTTTGACCAAAATCGCCTGCTGTTCCAAGGCTTATTTCTGGCTCCGCAAATGGTAGGAGAGGCGATGAAAGGGACATACTTAACTGGTTATGTATTTGACAAACTCGGTTATCCAGTGAATCCCGCACCTCTGGCTCCCCGTGGAGATGTAATTCAGGCAATCAAACTCGGTTCTGCCGAAAAGCTAATTGCTTTCTGTAAAGCCATACAACAGCATTCTCCCATTGGTTCCTATCTTGACCCTGTTCCAGATGAAATGCCGGGGTATGAGAGCAAAGTAGTCATGGCTGGGGGGACATTTATTGAAGGGAGTACCTTGGAATTATCGGCAGATGGGCCTTTGCGTGAACCGTATGTGGTTTATTGCCAGGGGGGGACTCATTGGACTCATGTAGCGATCGCACTAGAAGCTGCGATCGATGCAATAGGAAGTGCTGGTGATTGATTACAGGATATATCCCGCAGGGCGTCAGGTTTATTGAGAAATTAGTGAAAAGCGATGCCTACGGCTGGCTACGCCTACGCATTTGTTATTTCGGCGAACCCATTTGTTATTTCGGCGATACCTACGGCTGGCTACGCCTACGCATTTGTTATATTAGGGATTTCGTTTCTAGCATCGCTCTCACTAATTTCACGTTCCTAATTTATCAAACTACCAAATGATAGCTACCTGATGCATCTTCATCAAAAATTCCCCCAACCTTCTTTTGCAAGGAGAATTGGGGGAATCAAGTCTTATTCAGATGTGAATGCAACTCTATGCCAATGATTAGCCACTGATAGTTGTTGTATGCTCAATCAAAGAGGTGCGATCAAACCGTTGCCTTATGCCTGTGGCATTTTCGAGGTACCATGCAGTCTTGGATCGGGCACAGGAGGTTGCGGTTCTGGACCTAGTGGTTGGGGATTTTCCACATACTCAAATTCGCCTTTGCCATCCATTGAGGGGCCTTTTGCCCAACGACCTTCAGAGCTTTCTGTGCCTTCTGAGTGATTCCAGAACTGATAAGAAAACTCGCGTTTTTCCAATTCCAATGGGAAGGAACTAGGAACCGGAGTGGTTTCCATTCCAGAGCTTTCTAAATCTTCAATGGTTGCTAGCCACAAGTTTTGATGCATGGTGTCACGAGCGATCATAAAGCTTAAGGTATCTTTCACCCCTGGATCGTCGGTCATCTCATACAGTCGCACTGCTTGCAAACGTCCTTGACTTTCGGCGTGAAGATTAGACCGGAAATCTGCCAACAGGTTACCACTGGAGACAATAAAGCGACCGTTCCAAGGATAGCCGACGCTATCAGATGGTGTTGCACCCAAACCAGACACAATGGCGTGTTGGGGGTTCATCGCCGCTGCCATAATTACATCCCGTGGGCTACTACCGCCCATTACCGCACCTACTACCGCATCTTTTGCACTTTCTTCTTGCATTTTGATCGGCGCTTTATCTAGAAGATGGGCAATCATCGTTGCCAGCATCTCAATATGACCGATTTCTTCAGTCCCAACGTCTAGCAGCATATCTCGGTACTTGGCAGGGCCTCGACAGTTCCAACCCTGAAACAGATACTGCATCATCACCGTCATTTCACCAAAAGTGCCGCCAATGAGTTCTTGAATTTTCATTGCGTAAACTGCATCTGGTTTTTCTGGTGGCTTAAAATACTGAAGTTTCTTATTGTGATAAAACATTTGAATTCCTCGTTAATAGATGTCGTTTACACAAAATCAAACAGTTGCCAAACTTTTATGCGATTTTGCGTAGCCTCTTATTACTAGGAAACTAATCAAATGCTTTATCTTCATCAGCCTCTAGTCTGATAAAAAAAATACTTTTAAATAAGTATTCCGACTAGGGCTTTTTTATTTATAGTTCTGTCTAGGAAAGGATTTCATAAACCCCTGGCTTATTTCGAGAAAGGTATAACCAAAAGACAGTAGGGTAGCACAGCTGTGCTACCCTACCAAATGCCTACATTTAGAAAGAGGCAAGGGGGATGGAAAAGAATTGGGATTCGGCACTTCTCTACGAGAGGCTGCGCCCTAAGCATAGATATGACGCAGCCTTTACGACAGAGCTACGTAACTAACCCACCTGTTGCGTTAACTTATCGCTCTTTACAAGAACCACATCCCCTGTTGTGGGGGACTCAGACCCATGTTCCCTCGTTCATTCCACAGCAAGATGAGGTCATTTCCCCCTGCTCCCTGCTCCCTGCCCCCTGCTCCTACTCGCTGCCCTCTGCCTCTTCATTGAAAACGGCTTGTTATCTATCTGTAGCTTAATTCTCATCCCGTCCGTGGACTTGAGCCGGTGGACTGGTTGCTTCAACAGCCGTGAATGGTTCCAGGATTTTGTATGTGTGGCTGGCTCCTTTGGGTACAACCCAAGAATTTCCAGGCTCTAGCAAAATCATTTGCCCTTCAATGTGCAATTCGGCACGACCATTAATTACATAACCAACTGTTTCATAGTCGCGCGAAGCTGGTTCTTTGTCTTCATTTGGTTGTTCGTCTTCCCAAAGACGCATGGAAATAGATTTACCAGAAGCAAGATACTTCTGACCGAGTTTACCTTTAGGGGAATGGGTAGAATCTATTTTTTTAACGCTGGTATCGCTCATAATCACCTTACGGTTTGAGTACAACTTTGATGCAGTTATCTTTCTTGTGCTTAAAAATTTCGTAGCCGTGGGGCGCTTGTTCTAGAGGTAAAGTATGGGTGATGATAAAGGTTGGATCGATTTCACCGTTTTGAATCCGTTCTAACAAGGGTCGTAAATACCTATGGACATTTGTTTGTCCCATTTTAAAGGTTAATCCCTTGTTCATGGCAGCACCCATCGGGATTTTGTCAAGGAAGCCACCGTACACACCCGCAATTGATACGTGACCACCTTTAGCAGCAGATACTATTACTTGCCGTAATGCCGTTGGACGGTCTGTTTCGAGGCGTACTGCTTGCTTTACCTGGTCGTAGAATGCCATAAAATCTGTGCCGTGTGCCTCCATTCCTACTGCATCTATGCAAGCATCGGGGCCACGACCGCCAGTCATTTCTTTGAGTGCTTCGCCTACATTCACTTCTTCATAGTTCAGAACTTCTGCTTTGCCGTATTCTTTAGCCATTTGCAGCCGTTCAGGAATCCGGTCAAAGGCGATAACACGTTCCGCGCCGAGCATATATGCGCTTTTTATGGCGAATTGCCCAACTGGACCACAACCCCAAACGGCAACAATATCACCAGGTTTAATGTTGCAGTTCTCGGCTGCCATATAGCCAGTGGGAAAAATATCTGTTAAAAATAGCACTTGCTCATCCGTTAAACCATCGGGAATTTTGAGCAAACCTACATCGGCAAAGGGTACTCGTGCATACTCTGCTTGACCACCAGCGTAACCACCGAATAAATGAGAGTAGCCAAATAGTCCTGCTGGCGAATGACCCATTTGCTTTTCTACTAACCAAGCATTGGGGTTAGAGTTATCGCACAGTGACCATAAATCCCGATTGCAGAAAAAGCAACTACCACAAGATATAGTAAAAGGAACAACGACGCGATCGCCTACCTTCACATTTTTAACCGCACTTCCAAGTTCTACAACTTCCCCCATGAATTCATGACCAAGGATATCGCCCTTTTGCATGGTGGGAATGTAGCCATCATAAATATGCAAATCTGAACCGCAAATTGCCGTAGAAGTAATTTTAACAATGGCATCGCGTGGGTTGAGAATTTTGGGGTCGGGAACTGTATCAACCCGAACGTCGTTTGCTCCATGCCAGCAAACTGCTTTCATAATTATTTATTCCTTAGTTATGATTTATGGCTTGTTTATATCAAGATAAATACTCGATTTAGCCTGATTTTGAGACGCGATAATTATCGCGTCTCAGTCACTACTCAAATTTGGTTGAGCAATGTATGAGTCAAAAACCTAGACTCTATCTCTTAGTGCTTGATGGAGGATTTTGGTAATAACCTTCTTTAGTTTCAGTCAATGGCTGAACTGTTTCTTCAACTTTATTTTTTGTAGACTTCAGAAACTCTTTTGTAGCTCGAGGAGTTTCTTCATCCAAGTTTAACTTCTCGCGGATAGTATCAGCAGCGCTTTTTAATCTATTACCAGTATTTTCTACCTGGGGATTATTTAGCTCGTCTGGGATTCCTTTATAATAAGTACCCTCTGGAGTTTTAACATCAGCTTGTGCTACATTAACGTAGGTAAAAGCTTGACCCAGTAAAAACATAAATCCTACTAGGAAAACTACAAGGATTTGGGAAATGCGAATATTCCGCAGCCAAGAACTTACTCGATTCATAAAAAACCTCAATTCTATTATGTAAGGTGTACAAATCCAAACACTGAATGACTATTCGCCATTTAGGGTTTAAGAACAACTTTGATGCAGTTATCCTTTTTTTGTTGAAAGATGTTGTAGGCGTGGGGTGCTTGTTCTAGTGGTAATTGATGGGTGACAACGAAGGATGGATCAAGTTTTCCATCCAAAATCATTTGCAATAACGAATGCATATATTTTTGTCCATGCATTTGTCCCATCCTAAAGGTTAGTCCTTTATTAAAGGCTGCACCCAATGGTATTTTGTCTACAAAACCACCATAAACACCCATGATTGAAAGAGTCCCGCCTTTACGACAGGCGACCATCATTTCCCGCAAAACGTGGGGACGGTCGGTTTCCAATTTGAGCTTTTGTTTTGTCTGGTCGTAGAAGTCTTCAATACCAACGCCGTGTGCTTCTAAACCAACGGCATCAATGCAAGCATCGGGGCCACGTCCACCAGTCATCTCTTTCAACGCTTCGCCAGCATTAACTTCTTCGTAGTTAATCACTTCTGCTTTGGCAAACTTTTTCGCCATTTCCAGGCGTTCAGGAAAGCGATCTATACCGATCACTTTTTCGGCTCCCATCATGTAGGCGCTAATCATGGCAAATTGTCCAACAGCACCGCAACCCCAAACGGCTACAGTATCACCCGGTTGAATATCGCATAATTCTGCGCCCATATAACCGGTGGGGATAGCATCGGAGATGAATAACAACATCTCATCCGGCAAGTCTGGCGGAACTTTAACAACACCCACATCAGCAAAGGGTACACGGATATATTCTGCTTGTGCGCCTGCATAGCCACCTAACATGTGGGAGTAGCCATAAATGGCTGAGGTAACATTGCCGAACAATTTTTCTTCAATCCAACCTTTGGGATTGGAATTATCGCACAATGACCACATATCACGTTGGCAATAATGGCAATTACCACAGCCAATCGTGGAAGGAACAACAACGCGATCGCCTATTTTTAAATTGTTGACTCCTCTGCCAACTTCCACGACTTCCCCCATAAATTCGTGACCAATAATGTCACCCTGTTGCACTGTGGGAATATAGCCACCATATATATGTAGATCAGAGCCACAAATCGCCGTGGAAGTAATTTTAATAATCGCATCACGCGGGTTGAGAATTGTCGGATCTGGTACCGACTGTACCCGCACATCATTAGCACCGTTCCAGCAGACTGCTTTCATATTTATTAATCATTGGGCATTGAGCAAATAACTAGCTGCGTCCAGAAGTTTGACCTTCTGTTGTGGCGATTTCGCCTGCTTCCATTAGCATCTTGAAGCGGCGTAATTCATCGCCAATTTGCTGTTCTGGTTCTTCACCAAAAAGTTTAGCTACGGTAGCTCCCAATGCTCCACCGGGGGGGTTATACTCCAAAACAACCTTAACCTCCGTGCCGCGATCGCCTGGTGCTTTTTTGAAGCGAACAAAACCAGAATTATCAATGTCTGCACCTTCTACAGAAGCCCAAGAAATAAATTCATTTTCCCGGTCTTCGAGAATATCTGCATCCCATTCTACTGTATTATCCAAAGGTGCATTGGCAACCCAATGAGAACGTTTTTCGTTGTACACCTTAACAGATTTGAGATGCTTCATAAATGTGGGCAAATTCTCAAAGTCGTGCCAAAAGCGGTATAATTCTTCTGCCGATTTATTGATAGTTACCGTCTTTTCAACTTTGATGGGCTGGTTTAGACCTATTGCTTCCTGTGCTTTCTGGATTGTGCTTTGCTTGGTTGCACCTTGATAAACCAAACCGCTACCGGCTAAAGCCGTCAGCGCTCCTCGCAATGAACCTTGCCTTAAACCCATCAGCACCATCGCACCGCCACCGATAAGGGATGCCCAACGCTCTACTTCACTAGCTTCTGGCTGGTTTGTACTTGATTTATCCCCTGATGTTGAAGTCACTATTTTATATCTCCATTACTGTAAATTCACCATCAAGGCGCAAATACCCTCTTCTTTCTTGTGTGTTATTTGCGCCTCTTCGGTAGCCGTCTACGTTCAAAAAACCTTACATTGACACAGCAGCCCCTGTAGTGGGCTTAGGAGGCTGAATCTGAGCTACTATCCGTGCCCGATACAACTGTGCCAATCGCTGTTCGTATTTCAATAAATCGTGGTAGATTTCTTTGAAAATAGCAGTTGCTACTGGGTCAGTGAACATTGCAGACAAATTGCCAATATCGCCGATACCAGTTTGCACATCACCTAAAGCAGAACGTAACTGATATATATCATCACTTCCGGTCATGGCAGTTTTGACCTTGGCATACTGATTGGCAATATTTGCGCCTAAAGAGGGTTTTTCGCCCAATCGCTGAAGATAAGTTTCCAGTTTTTGAATGTGGCGCTGTTTATTAGCAATTATTTCTTGAAAGACTGAGTTAACTTCGTTATCTGATTCCTTTTGCAAGTAGTTTTCAAATGCTTCTAGCGAATAACGTTCACCAGCAAGGGCATTATTTAAACCTTTGGTGATCTCACCTTTAGTTGAGCCACCCCAAGCATCAGCCAGCTTCCACCATTCAGCACTTGTGTCTTTTTCATTTGGTAATGCAGCATCTTTGCCACCATAACCCAAACGGCTCAAAATAGCTGTGGTAAAAATTGGCAAGTCTCCAGGTTCACGAGATGTAATCAAATTTCCGTCAACTACCACCGGCTCATCTAGATATTTTGCGCCAGCGTTAATCATGTCCTTGGCAATAGCGATAAAACCAGTGGCTTGTTTACCTTTGAGCAAGTCACCTTCAATCAAAACTTGTGGCCCATGACAAACAGCAGCAACTAATTTTCCTTGTTGTATAGCTTCTTGGACAAAACGTACTGTGTTGGTGTTCCGTCGCATTTGATCAGGAGCCATCCCACCAGGAATAATCACTGCGTCGAATTCGGCTGCGATCGCTTCTGTGGTTGTCCCATCCGCTTGTATGCTAAGTTTGCCGCGTTTACCCTTATATTTTTCATTCATTCGGGAACCGAGGACTACTACCTCCATTCCTGCTTGTTTTAGTCCATTATAAGGAACTGTAAATTCTGCATCCTCTACTGCCTGTTCAATGAGGATGGCAACTTTTTTCTTACCGGAATGAGTGTTATGGTCAGTCATAGTCATAGATGTTATCACCTGTTTATTTCTAGTATTTAACTAGCTACCATATTAATCAATTAGGGCCGTTAAACAGCCAAAATTTTTTCTGAAAAAATTTGTTTGGATTCCTTAATTATCGAATTAATTTACTTGTTGGTTGAGTTCCAAACAGTTCTTCGTAATCGTGAGATAAATGGCTATGTAAAGCAGCAAATAATTCTAGGCTAATAGCATTTTTTAACACAGGAAATACAGCCCGAAGGCTAAACTTAAATTTTTATTTTTGCTCACCAATAAAATAGTTATGAGCGAGAACTTGCCTACTGAATAGCTTCGGTTTGAGAGTTACTAACTCATAATTAAAAACTTCAACTACAAGTTCCTTGACCATCAATTCATATTTACAATAGTATGACCCGATAGGTACTTTAGCTTCGTTCCAAGGGGATAGATTATTTTATTTCTAAAGCTATACATCTCTAGTAAGACAACTTAGTGGCAGGAAAACGTTATTGTGAGAATGCACAAAAGGGCTAGTATCATGGCAGAAAAAGATCATAATGACGAAATTGAAACCAATGATTTGCCACAGGAAATCACCGAATCCTACGGTACAGGTGTAAAAGACTTACCGGGATACAATATTGGTGGGCGCTCAATGAGAGCAGAAAGACAGGAGTATACAGAAACTAGTCCTGAACTCACTGGTGGCGATGTTGATGCTTATTGGCAAGATGCAGATGCAGTTGGGGATGAAGCTGTTGGTGGTAGTACTTCCACTCCCGATCAAAATGTAACTGAGGAGCTAGAAGCAGCAGTAGGGCTAGAAATGGATGATTTTGCCTTTCTGCGTACCAACGAAATTTTAGAGGAACGTGATGATTCTCGCTGGGAGTTAGATCCCAAGTCTTCTGAAGATTATCAAGATCGGCGAGAATAAGCTCAAGAAAGGCAGAAGCCGTACGTATTCGTACTGTACATTCAAAAATTGAATGTTGGCATCAACAAATTAATGTCGTGGCATTGGGTCGTACTTATAAAAGTACTGTCAAAACAAAACTAGCATCTACCTACCGAAATACTTTCTGAGAATATCTCAATTTAGCAGCATTCCCATTGCTAATTTTTTTACCTTACCAAAGACAAGCATTATTTCTGGTTTTGATATAACTGTAATACTTCCAATGCAGGACTAAATTATGCCAAATTTATGTTCTGCTTATAATTGTTCTTCTTTATGATTCCAATACATCTGTCTTTAGTAGGGTCAAACCCTAAATGTACATTTGATAACCTTGCTAATGAAATTAAATAATTGCAATTGGAGTTAATAATGACATTTACACAAACTAGCGATCCAACTATTCGTGAGCATGTCCAAGCTTGGCAACAGTTGGATGTGGATCAACAACTGGCTTTATTTTGGTTCATTTACAAAGAAATGGGTAAGTCGATTACGCCAGCTGCTCCTGGTGCTAGCACTGTTTCTCCAGAAATTGCTGAAGGTTTGTTTAATCAAGTTAATGAATTATCTCACGAACAACAATTACAAGTTCAGCGTGACTTGATAAATAAAGCCGATACCCTAATATCTCGTGAATATGGTTCTTTGGGTGATACCACCAAGCTACTATTTTGGTATCGATTATCTCAAGGTATGGATAATGGTACTATCATTCCTGTACCTTCGGACTATGAACTTCCCTCAGAATGTCAAGAGTTGTTTGGCAGAATTCAAGGATTAGAGTTTGAGCAACAAATGACTCTTTTCCGTGATTATGTTTCGCCAATGGGTGCTGAAGCAAAGCCAGGTGCTGAAATTTAGCACTTTTGAAGTTTTTAGGCCCCTTGAGGCTACCTTTTTAGTCTCCAAATGGCGATCGCTGTTATACCAAGTTGATTTGGTTGTAGTAAGATTCAACAATCAAAATGTCTTTACTTTCCACCAGGTTTAGGCGATCGGTATTAGTGTAGGCTTACCAACCTGCGATATGCAGCATTGCCTTCATAAGAGGAGTAAGGGTGTTATAACCCTTTTCTTAAAACTAGCTATGTTCGCCAGTCGGTTAATATAAAGCTAAATTTTGATGACTGGCGTTTTTATTTTTTTTGATAAATAAACACAGAGCAAAATTAAAACTCTTACTCTTTGTTTATATATATCTTTAGAGGTTGTTTTGGCGATCGCTAAACAATGGTTAGACATATTTAATAATTAAGCTATGATACAATACCCCCTAATAGAATAGATACATTGCTAACATAAATTATTGCAAAGTAATAAAAACTTAGGATTGATACCTAAGATGACAGATACACGATTAGCATGAATTGTTTCCAGCAAAACAGCTTTACCAAAATGAAGTGATTTACCTCATTTTGTTTTCGAGCAAAGCGAGAATCAAACTGGTTCAAGGCAGGATTACAATTTTCACTCGATATTTTTTTAATTAAGTAGTTAATTACTGTGAGGTGTTTTATGACTTCTACGAACGTCAATTTTTTAGAACAAAGTGTATCAAAATTTAAGAATTTAGATGCCGACGATCGCCTGACTGTGCTATCTTTACTTTACACTGAAATTTCTGATGAAATTCCAGCGATCGCTCTCAATGATGTGCCAAACGAAAAAACTGCGAATTTAGTTGCACAAATTCAAAACCTGCCACAGCAGGAACAGGTTTCTGGTTTGCGTCAGTTGCTAAACCAAGATGAAGTAGGGGAAACAGCAATTCCTACTGAAGAGTATGCTTCAATGAACGTTGATGATAAATTAGCTTTTTGGTATCAATTAGCCCAAAACTTGGGAACTACAATCATTGGTATACCAGATGACTATATACCTTCTGAAAAAGCTACAGAAGTAGTAGATTTACTTGATACACCGAACATTGAGGATTTAGTGACTTTCTTCAAGCAAGTGCTGTAACAGTTTTGAGTTAAGAAACGTAGGTGGGGCATAGCCTCACCTTTATTTTTAATACTCGCCGACAAGTTTTTAATACTCGTGAATGAGTCTTTGATACTCGTCTCCCCTGCTTCCATTAGCACAAAACTGCTTGATAGCGACCTAGGGCAATTAAAGGAAAGTATTGTTGATACATATGATACTTGAGATAAAAATGGCAGGGGAAGCCAGTACCTGTAAAGTCTGCCTCAAACCAAGTACCATCTGGCTGTTGAGTTGCAACTAGATAGTCAATTCCTCGCTCAATAACCTTAAGAGCTAATTGACCAGTTGCTTCACCGGCTGCCAAGAGGCCAATTAAAGCCCAAGCAGTTTGAGATGCAGTACTATTTCCTTTTCCTTTAAGACTGGGGTCGTCGTAGCTGCGGCAAGTCTCACCCCAACCACCATCTGGGTTTTGGCATCTAATTAACCAAGCTGCTCCTCGTTCTATACTGAGTTTATGCTTTTGAGGATCAATTAACGCTAAGGCTGACAAAACGCCACTAGTGCCGTAGATATAATTTACACCCCAACGACCAAACCAACAGCCTTCGGTTTCTTGTTCGCGCAGAAGATAAGTAAGCGATCGCTCTAAATTATAACTATCTATTGACAAATCACAAGCACCAAGCATTTCTACGACTCTAGCCGTAACATCTGCGGTGTTTGGATCAATCATGGCTTTCAAGTCGCCATAAGGGATGGAGTTCAGCCAATCTTGATCATTGTCCAAATCAAAAGCAGCCCATCCACCTGGTTTACATTGCATAGATGCAATCCAGTTTAAGGCACGAGCGATCGCAGCCTGCTTAATTTTTTCATTGGGCAGTTTCACCAAATGTAAAGCCATCACTACCACCGCCGAGTCGTCTACATCGGGATAAAAGCGATTGTCAAACTCAAAAGCCCAAGCCCCTGGTTTTCCCTGGTGATTTTTTACAGCCCAATCTCCGTAATCTAAAATTTGTTTTTGCAGCAACCATTCTCCAGCCTTTACTACAGCTGGATAATCTGGTGCAAAGCCAGATTCTATTAAGGCACGCATTGCCCAAGCTGTATCCCAAACGGGTGAAACACAGGGTTGTACTCGGTAACTATTCTCTGTTTCAATGGCAAAGTTATCAATTGCTTGCAAACCTCGTTCCACAATCGGGTCGCTTCGGTGATAATCCAGACATCGCAAAGCCAGCATTGAATTCAGCATCGCCGGAATAATGCCACCCCAGTCGCCTGTAGCTTCTTGGCGTTCTAAAATCCATTTTTCGGCAGCTTTGATGCCCTCTTGGCGGAAGGGTACTAAATTCAGGCTTTCGGCCAACTTGAACCCTTGATCGAGGGTGAGGAATAAATCTGTCCAATCGCCACTTTGGGGTAATTCCCACCGGACTTGATCAACGCCTTCAGCGTATAGCTCATCTAGGTTGATAGTTGGGTTGGTGATAAAAACAGGTTTGCGATCGCATACAATCAGCAATGGTACTGTGCTGGAACGTGCCCAGCTAGACATTTCATAGATATTAACGGGGAAAGCTTTTGGTAACAGCATCAGCCAAGGTGGTAGCGAGGGAATACCGCGCCAGTTGTAGCAGCCAATCAAGGCTAGATGCAATTTGGTGAAAATCCGAGTTTTGCTGATACCACCCCGTTGGAGAATAAAAGCTTGCGCCCGAATCATCGCCGGATCGGTTGCTGATACACCTAGCAGTCTTAGCGCCATGTAGGCTTCAACCGAGGTGCTAAGTTCTCCGCCATCACCGTAGTAAAGTTCCCAGCCACCATGCTGCCGTTGCTGTTGACGCAGGTAGGCTTCAACTTTGTGTAAAGGTCTGCCTTGGTCTGTTCCCCAAATTTTATGCAGGAGGACGACTTCAGCAGTGATGGTGACATTAGATTCTAACTCTGCCCACCAGTAACCTGCCGGATTTTGAATCGAAAGCAAATATTGTTGGCTGGCTGCGATCGCATCTGCGACTTGATTGACTTTTACCCTGTCTTGTGTTTGCATAAAATACCGTTCAACCTCAACACCTAGTTATAAACACGGCACTACAGAGAAAAAATTATTTTTCTCTATCGGTAGACATAGTATTGTGTCTGAGTCACTGAGAATTTGCAATAGGTCATGGGTGTAATTGTGTTAGGGTTGATGCTGTTATCCTTGACAATTTGGTTAGGATTACTGTGTTTTTGGGGACAATTTTGGCGGACAGATCAGCAATTAGAGGTTACAGAAACTCAGCTACAATCGTTACCTGTAGTTTGTGCCGTCGTTCCAGCCCGTAACGAAGCCCAATTGCTACCAACCACCTTGCGATCGCTCTTACTCCAAGACTATCCTGGTTCTTTCAACGTGTTTTTGGTAGACGATCGCAGCACAGACGGTACAGCAAATTTTGCCGAAAAAGTTGCACACGCTGTAAGTAAACCCCAGCAATTGCATATTATCTCAGGTGAAGCACTGCCTTCTGGTTGGTCTGGCAAACTTTGGGCAGTTGAGCAAGGTATAAACAGCGCGAGTAAATTCACACCTGACTATTTTTTATTGACTGATGCAGATATCGAGCATGATCCTGGTAATCTCCGCCGACTCGTTGCGAAAGCTGTTCAAGAAGATTTAGACCTGGTTTCGGTAATGGTGCGACTCAGGTGTGAAAGCTTTTGGGAAAAACTTTTGATTCCAGCTTTCGTCTTTTTCTTCCAGAAACTCTATCCCTTTCGCTGGGTTAATAATCCCAACAATCCCACAGCCGCCGCCGCAGGGGGATCTATTCTAATCGCCCGTGAAGCTTTAGAGCGAATCGGTGGTATTCAAGTGATTCGCCAAGCTTTAATTGACGATTGCGCCCTAGCTCAGGCTGTTAAGAAAAGCAAAGAAGACAAGGAAAATACCCCATTCCCAATGCCCAATGCCCCATGCCCCATGCCCAATCAAGGCCGTATCTGGTTAGGATTGAGTAGCTTGACTCGGAGTCTGCGTCCCTATGACTCGCTGGCGACGATTTGGGATATGGTTGCTCGTACTGCCTATACCCAACTTAATTATTCTCCATTACTACTATTGGGCACTTTGGTGGGAATGCCTCTGATTTATCTAGTTTCACCTATGTGTGTAATTCTAGGTGCAGTTTGGGGTAATTGGGCGATCGCATTTACAGGTTTATTCGGTTGGTTATTAATGACTTTTGCTTACTACCCGACAATCCGCTTTTATAAATGTTCTCCTTGGTTAGCATTTAGTTTACCTGCGATCGCTTTTCTCTATACCCTGATGACTCTAGACTCAGCATTACGTCACTGGCAAGGACGCGGCGGCGCTTGGAAAGGAAGAGTTTATCCCAACCCAGATAATTTATAGTTAGAATAAAATTGAATTTCAAAATCGTTAGTGCTAATCTAAAATTAAAGTTAAGCCTAAAGTGGTTGATTAAAAGAGTTATGACAACCGCAACACCAACAACTAATCCAGTTATTGTACCCAAAAAACTGCCTTTTCTGGAGTCGATTTGTTGGCAGACTGCCGATGTATATCGCTTTACTTCAGAACAAATGCTGAGTCGCTACGAGCGTGGCTGGCAATATCACGACCTATTTAATAATCTTGAGGGTGAAGAACTCAATTTCCTTAAGGAACTTGCCAGACGGTATAAATCTTGGTTACAAGTTTCTTTATGACCTTCAGGTTAGAACACCATAATCAAATTCTCACAGTTCTTGAATCCTTAGATTCTGAAATACTTGGGAAGGGTTCTGCTTACTTCGGTGGCGGAACCCTTCTTGCATTTGAGTTTGAAGAATATCGCTGGAGTAAGGACGTTGATTTTATCGCTTCTGTTAGTACAGAAGGCTACAAATACCTGCGGACAGTGGTATTTGATGGTGGGCATGAAGCATTATTTCGTGATTTAAGTAAAATCCAAGTTGGACGTAGCACAACTGACCAATATGGAATTCGGATGATCGTTTTTGTGGATGATGTGCCCATTAAAACGGAAATTATTGCCGAAACTCGTTTTCAAATAGATCCACCAAGATATCTAAACTGGTCACTCATTCCCTGCTTAAGCTCCAATGACTGTTTTACCTCTAAGCTGCTGTCAAATTCTGACCGTTATGCAGATGACAGCGTTGAGGCAAGAGATTTAATCGATTTAGCAGTTCTTAGGCTGCAATCTCCAATACCTCAAGCATCAATTGAAAAGGCTGAAAAAGCCTATGAGGTTATGCGCCCTTTGAAAAGAGCGATCACACTATTTCAAGAAAGACCAGATTACAGAGAGAAATGCTTTCTTAGCTTGCAAGTCGATCAAGCTCAGATACCCAAAATTATTGACGGTATTGATTTACTCTCTACAGATTTAGGTTTATCTCACACTCCAAGAACTTTTTGGGAACAACATGATATCTTTGCTGATTTAGAAACACAAATTCAAAAACGACAAGATTTTTAAACAGATAGTGATCGCCCCATTCCCCATTCCTAAATCCTTGCAGCTGTTTGTTTATCACTCGCAGGACTAACAAGTAATGGTTGAGCCGCTTTCAATATCGCATCCAGCAACCCTGGAAACAGCACCTCTAAATCTTCACGCCGCAGGATGTTAATGTGATGTGTCCCTTCTTTACGTGTAAAGACTATCCCAGACTCCCGCAAAATCTTGAAGTGATTGGACATAGTAGACTTAGCGATCGCAAAATCAAAACTGGCACAGCATTGTTCCCCCTCAGTAGCCAACCGCCGCACAATCTCTAGCCGGACTGGATCGCCCAATGCATACAGCACTCCCGGTAAAGAAATATTTTTTCTATCTGGATGATAAAGAAATCTCATAGTTGCATTATCTCATCAGGTGGCATATATTTTTATTATTCGATATTATCGAATTATAGAATTAATTAGGAGGGCAATTTTATGTCATCCATTACAAATGTCACAGAAGCCACATTCAAGCAAGAAGTTTTGGAAAGTGAAATTCCGGTCTTAGTAGACTTTTGGGCCCCGTGGTGCGGCCCTTGTCGGATGGTGGGCCCAGTAGTCGATGAAGTCGCTACTGAATACGAGGGACAGGTGAAATTTGTGAAGCTAAACACAGATCAGAATCCTACTGTCGCCAGCCATTATGGAATTCGCAGCATCCCGACGCTGATGGTTTTTAAGGGAGGTCGGCAGGTTGACACTGTCGTAGGGGCAGTCCCAAAAACTACCTTGAATAAGACCTTAGCACAGCATCTTTAATCTAGGTACTGTTGTGAGATGCATTTAGTTCGCAGTCTTTTTTAATCAAGGGAGTCAGGAATCAGATGTATTCTGATTCCTGACTCTTAACTCCTGACTTCTGACTCCTGAGTTCTGTTTCAATTAACGGGGAAAGAGCGAAATGGACTTGAAATTGCATGGTAAATCCGCGCTGGTGAGTGGCTCAACCGCAGGTATTGGTTTTGCGACAGCCCTTGGGTTAGCTCAAGAAGGTGCATCAGTAATTGTCAACGGTCGGTCTGAAGAAAGAGTAGCCCAAGCGATCGCCAAAATTAAGCATTATACACCCGAAGCGAAAATTTCTAGTGTTGTTGCTGACGTAGGCACTGCATCAGGGGTAGAGCAAATTTTTCAAGAAGTTCCTCACGTTGATATTCTCATAAATAATGTCGGTATTTATGAGCCAAAAACCTTCTTTGATATTACTGATAAAGACTGGTTAAACATATTTGAGGTTAACGTCCTCAGTGGAGTCCGTTTGAGCCGGCAATATCTGCAAAAGCAGCTAGAGCAAAACTGGGGGCGGATAATTTTTATCTCCAGCGAATCTGCCATTCAGATCCCAGTGGAAATGATTCACTATGGCACCACTAAGACAGCGCAGCTTGCTATTGCACGAGGTCTAGCAGAAATGACTGTCGGGACTGGAGTCACGGTAAACTCCGTCCTACCAGGGCCAACCCGTTCAGAAGGAGTTGAAGACTTTATCACTAAGCTGGCGCAGGAACGTGGCATTAGTGCAGGTGAAGTTGAGGCTGAGTTTTTCCAAAATGTGCGCCCCAGTTCCCTAATTAAACGCTTTGCAACTAATGAAGAAGTAGCTGCGATCGTAGTTTACCTTTGTAGTCCCGTAGCTTCAGCAACTAATGGTGCAGCTTTGCGGGTAGATGGTGGGGTTATTCGATCGATTGTTTAGTATTTGAACCACATCTGTAACAGGCGTACAGTGAACTTAACGTGAAAAGGGCGGTTAGAAACCGCGTCTACACTAAACTTTACCCACCTTAGTGGGTTAAAAAGCTTTGAATTGGAGTAAACAACATGACTACTGATATCAATTTATTTTCTTCTTACCAATTAGGAAATCTGGAACTACCTAACCGGATTGTGATGGCACCCTTAACCCGAAATAGGGCAGGTGAGGGAAACGTCCCACACCAACTGAATGCTACCTACTACACCCAACGTGCTTCCGCCGGACTGATTATTGCAGAAGCAACACAGGTAACTCCTGAAGGACAAGGTTATCCCGCTACACCGGGAATTCATTCATCAGAACAGGTGGAGGGATGGAAGTTAGTGACTGATGTCGTGCATCAGCAGGGAGGGAGAATTTTTCTGCAACTATGGCACGTAGGCAGGATTTCTCACCCAGATTTACAACCGAATGGAGCTTTACCTGTGGCACCTTCTGCCATTGCTCCTAAAGGTGAGGCTTCAACCTATGAGGGACCAAAACCCTTTGTAACTCCCCGTGCTTTAGAAACATCGGAAATACCGCAGATAGTCGAACAGTATCGTCAGGGAGCAGCAAATGCCCTAGCGGCTGGATTTGATGGGGTAGAAATTCACGGGGCTAATGGTTATTTAATAGATCAGTTTCTCCGCGATCGCACCAATCAGCGCACAGATAAATATGGCGGTTCCATTGAGAATCGCGCTCGGCTACTGTTAGAAGTGACAGAGGCAGTAACTAGTGTGTGGGATTCTAACCGGGTAGGAGTACGTTTATCTCCCAGTGGGACTTTTAACGATATAGGTGACTCCAATCCTTTGGAGACATTCGGTTATGCGGCTCAAGCGTTGAACCAATTTAATTTGGCATATCTGCATATTTTTGAGGCAACAGAGGCAGACATTAGACATGGCGGGATAATTGTACCCACTAGTCATATACGCGATCGCTTTACAGGTACACTCATCGTCAATGGTGGTTATACCCGTGAAAAAGGCGATGCTGTACTGGCAAACAAAGCAGCAGATTTAGTTGCCTTTGGCACATTATTTATATCAAATCCCGATTTACCCAGGCGCTTGGCTTTAAATGCACCACTAAATGAAGCAGATCAAGCAACCTTTTATGGTGGCGATGAAAAGGGATATACAGATTATCCATTTTGGTCAGCTGCTAATGAGCCAGTAGCTAACGCATAATTCTGATAATCTATTTTCAAGCAACTTTTTACACCACTAGATAATTTCGGACAATCCTAAAAATCGCTACAGCAGCTTCATAACCCAACTATCAAGAAGGAGAATCTCATGATTTCGATCACTCAAACCCAACCTTTAGATGTACCAAGTGCGATCGCTCAACGCCGCTCAATCAAAACTTTTAAAACAGACCCCATCACCCCAGAACTGCTCAAGCAACTTGTAGAGTTGACCGTGGCAGCACCCAGCAGCTTTAATATGCAAGGCTGGCAAATTATTATTGTGCAAGATGAAGCGCAAAAGGCAGCATTGTCAGCCGCATCGTGGAATCAACAGCAAATTGTCCAAGCACCTGTAACCTTTGTCTTTGCTGCCGATCCTAACGCAGGCGAACAAGACTTGACCCCGATTCTGGAGCGGGGACTCGAAACTGGAGCATGGAATGAAAAGACGATAAACTACTTTAAAACCTCCATTCCGCAATTCCAAGCTGGGCTAGGCGACAAGCGACGCGAATATGCGATCAAAGATGCGATGATTGCTGCTACTCATTTAGTGTTAGCGGCAGAAAGTTTGGGATTATCCACTTGTTTTATGAACGGTTGGATTGAGGATCAGGTGAAAGAAGTGATTGGTGCTGGGGATAATCCAGATTTAGCGATCGCTGTTTTAGTTCCTGTTGGCTATGCAGCAGAACCACGCTTAAATCCAGGCCGTTTGCCATTCTCCTCCAACATCTCTGTGGATAAAATCGGGAACCCTTATGTTGGGTAGTTCTATCTGAATCGGGCATTAAATTTCTTTATATAACTGTCTTAACGCACCCCATCTATATTTGATTTAGAGGGGGTGCGTTCAACTGACTAAAATTTTTAACAAGGAGAATTGAATTTATGGCAACAACAGCTTTAATTGTCGGTGCAGGTAGTGGGCTGAGTGCATCTTTAGCCCGCCTATTTGCAAAAGAAGGATTCACTGTAGCTTTAGCGGCTCGCCAAATTGAAAAACTCACTCAATTGAGCAGTGAAATTGGCGCAGTTAGTTTCGCTGCTGATGCCTCAAAGCCAGATGAAGTAGAACAGTTATTTATTGATGTTGAGAATAAACTCGGTTCTCCAAATGTTGTCATTTACAATCCCAGTTTCCGGGTGCGGGGATCTCTTGTTGATCTAGACCCTAGTGAGGTGGCAAAAACCCTAGATGTAACCGCCTATGGAGGCTTTCTCGTCGCCCAAGCTGCTACCAAAAGGTTTTTACAGCTTGGCGGCGGTGCTATCTTCTTTACTGGAGCCTCAGCGAGTATCAAGGGTTATCCTCTGTCTGCTCCTTTTGCAATGGGTAAATTTGCACTACGCGGTTTAGCTCAAAGTATTGCTAGAGAATTAGCACCAAAGAATATCCATGTGGCGCATTTTGTGATTGACGGTGCAATCCGCTCCCCAGTCCGCCAAGATCCATTAGATAATCCTGATAGTACTCTTGACCCTGATGCAATCGCTCAAACTTATCTCAGCATTTTACGCCAACCCCGCAGTGCTTGGACATGGGAAGTAGAACTACGTCCTTGGGTAGAGAACTTCTAGCCTAGACAATTGTTACAAGAATAGTTTTGAACATATGAAAATTGATTTTGGTGCAACTGCTGTTGATTATGCAAAACACCGCGCTGGCTTTCCCAGTTCATTATTTAACAAACTGTCTGAATATGGTATAGGTTTACCAGGGCAGTACATTGTTGACCTTGGTACAGGAACAGGAACATTAGCGCGGGGCTTTGCAGATAGAGGTGCTTATGTAATTGGCATAGACCCATCAGTATCACTTTTAGAACAAGCAAAACAGTTAAGCGAACCTGCCCAAATCAAAGTAGATTATCGAGTTGCAACTGCTGAGAATACCGAGTTACCAGACGCAAGTGCGGATGTGGTGACAGCAGGACAGTGTTGGCATTGGTTTGATCGTCCCCGTGCTGTCCAAGAAATTACTCGCATATTGAAAAGAAATGGCTTGATTGCGATCGCTCATTTTGATTGGATACCCTTAAAAGGTAATGTAGTTGAAGCAACAGAACAACTAATCAAGGCTCATAATCCAGCGTGGAATCTGGGTGGTGGTAATGGATTGTACCCCCTGTGGTTACAAGACATTGGCGAAGGAGGATTCCGAGAAATCCGCACATTTTCTTATGATGTATTTGTACCTTATACACACGAAGCTTGGCGGGGGCGAATTCGGGCTAGTGCTGGTGTAGGAGCTAGTTTGACGCCAGAAAAGGTAGAAGTGTTTGATCAGGAATTAGCGACATTACTCGAAGCAAAATATCCTACACCAATTCTTCAGGTTCACCACAGAGTATGGGCAGCGATGGCAAAATCACCGCAAAAATGAAGGTTTCTGATAACGGACAAGGCAAAATATTAAGCCAAGACTAATTAAGGCGATTGTTCGCAGAGGGATTTCTCACCCCACGCGATCGCGCCACCCACAGATATGCGATAACGAAAACTAATGTCTTGTTTGCAAGCCACAGCAGCTACGCTAGTTTAGCGTTTCATACAATTGATACCTGCTCAGAAAACCAATTTCAGGGGAAATAGGTAGAAACAACTTAGAAATATTTATTGATAACTTTAAACAAATCCTGCAAGGCTATAAATAATTTATGATTCTTTTATAAATATTATTTATATATCAAAAATATTAGATATTAAAAAGCTTGATAATTATAGTAATAAAGGCTATCTAACGGATTAAATTCCATATATTTACTTACTAAGCTCAGATAAGAAAAATGCTCATAATAAATACTGAAAAAAGAGCAAAAAAATTGTCATAGGGCTTGCTATCTTCCCAAATCTGGATTGTCAAGTCTGTACATATACATTCTTTTTGATTAGTCTAATTAATAGTTAGAGCAATAAATAATCTTATTTTCTTGCTCAAAAGATAAAAAGTAAATTTTCGTACTTATTTATTCGGGAGAATAATTCATCATGTCTATAAACAAAAGCCTGATAGTTGAAAACCAAGAAGAATTGTTTGAAGACTTATCAGATGAATGCTGCGAACAAATAACAGGAGGTAAAAGTTGGTGGAAGAAAGTTACAAAAACAGTTGAGCGTGCCACAGTAAAAACTTTGAATAATGCAGGCAACGCAGTGACTCAGACCGGAGGCATGACAGCACTTGGACTCTACACAGCAGGTGAGCTAGCTTTAGAAGCAACTGGAATTGTGGGAAAAGACCAAATAGACGGAAATTAGACTAACAAAACTTAAACAATTGATCTACCTCATTTCTCAACTCTAGCCGAGAAATGCACTTACTTAAGCTCTGCCCCTTTGAAACAACTAAAGGCAGAGCTTTTTGCTTACTACACTTCAAAAATAACTCATGCATTTTTGGACTACGCACAATAGTCCACTATGGGGCTTTAGCTCCATTCCTGAAAGCGATTTTCCATCTTACCTCTAGGGCAATACTTTTGAGTAGAAAGTGCTAAAATTCTTGCTATATATACGATTTTCGCAGTTATTAACCCCTTTGTTTTCAGATTTGGTGAGAAATGCGAAAGAGGTGTCCGCACCATTGACTTAGAAAACCATCGCACAATTTGAGGAAATAACCATGATTGATCTTTATTATTGGACAACCCCAAACGGTCATAAAATTACAATTTTCTTAGAAGAAGTCGGTTTGCAATATACCATAATTCCTGTGAATATTGGGGCTGGAGATCAATTTAAACCGGAATTTTTAAAGATTTCTCCTAACAATCGCATCCCTGCGATCGTTGACCACGAACCAGCAGATGGAGGTACGCCGATTTCAGTATTTGAGTCTGGGGCAATCTTGCTATATTTAGCAGAAAAAACCGGGAAATTAATTCCCCAAGATTTACGTAATCGCACTCAAGTTTTAGAATGGTTATTCTGGCAAATGTCCGGGTTGGGGCCAATGGCGGGACAAAATCATCACTTTAGCGCCTATGCTCCCGAAAAGATTGAATATGCCATTAACCGCTACGTGAATGAGACGGGACGCTTATATGGAGTGCTAAATAAGCAACTAGCAGATCGAGAATTTGTGGCTGGTGATTATTCTATCGCCGATATTGCTGCCTATCCCTGGATTGTGCCCTATGAACGCCAAAGTCAGAATCTAGAAGATTTTCCTAATCTCAAACGGTGGTTTGAGACAATTAAAGCTCGTCCGGCAATAATTCGCGCCTATGAGAAAGCAGAAGCATTGAAAACTCAAGCGCTTGATCCAGATCAGTCACGAGACTTGTTATTTAACCAATCGGCGAAAACTATTCAACCTTGAGCCTTTTAAATTGTCTTATAGCGCTTCCCATTCAGATGTAGTACAACGCAAGGTGTAGGGACACGGCAGTGCCGTGTCTTTACGGATGTACCTCACGTAAATGAGAACTGCCATACATACATATTATTGTAGCGATCGCTAAGTTAGTTCTAAACTCAGATCATCAGTCGCAACTATGAGCAACGATTTCTCACTATCTTCCTTTCCTGAATTAGAAACAGAAAGGCTCCTTCTTCGTGAGACAACTTTGCTGGATGCTGAGGCTATCTTTGCTATATTCTCCGATCCAGCCGTGACTCAGTTTCATGATCTTGATACTTTCACTTCAATTGAAGAAGCGATCACTGTAATTGGACGTAGAGCCAAGCGATTTGAGCAAAGAGAAGGAATTCGCTGGGGAATTGCCCGTAAGCAAGACAACGTTTTGATTGGTTCTTGTGGCTTTAGGTGGAACCCACAAGAAAATTCTGCTGAGGTCGGTTATGAGCTTGCCAGTACTTTTTGGAGACAAGGCATAATGACTGAGGCAGTGCATACCATTTTGCAATTTGGTTTTAATAAAATGGATTTGCGTTTTATTGTTGCCCAAGTCATGCTGAACAACATAGCTTCTAAAAACTTGCTAGAAAAGTTAGGTTTTCACAGTCAGGGTGTACTGGAACAGCATGGCTTTTTCAAAGGGCAGTTTCACGATCTAGAGCAATTTGTGCTTAATAAATAAAAAAACTGAGTGAGTAGGTTAGCAATGGATAGAGGCTGATGTTGAGTTTAGTTTTTTAGGCCAAGGTTGCTGACCGAAACACACTCATAATACAGAGCAACTAAATTTATGTATGGGAGTTTTTAATTTTTAATTCCGAGCAAAGCGACGTGACTTGCGCCTGTAATTTTCCTTCTACTTGAAACGGTAGTTGATGATAGTTGCTAAATTGATATTCTGGTGTCACCTTCCAATCATATCGTTGTAGCAACGTTGCCAAAAAAATCTTTATTTCCATCTTGGCAAACTCCATTCCAATGCATATATGTTCGCCACCACCAAAACCAATTAAAGCAAAGGAGTCTTTTTTATCTTCTTCGCGGGGAGGGGCAAAGCGTTCTGGCTCAAAACTTTCTGGGTTAGTATAAATCTCGCTCATGCGATGCGTTAATCCTTGAGCGACAATCACCACCCAACCAGGAGGAATGCGGTATCCTGCGTATTCAATTTCTTTTACAACTCCCCGAAACAGTACTACACCTGCGGGGTTGTAAAGTCGTTCTATTTCTTTCAAAAAATAAGTCATTTGATTAAGTTGCTTAAGGTGTCCCAAGTTCAAAGGTTCATCTCCTACAACTTCTGCCAGTTCTTGGCGGAGTTTTTCACGCCATTGCGGACGGGTTGCCAGTTCAACCATTGCCCACGTTAAGGATGTAGCAGTAGTGAAATGCGCTGCATTTAATAAGTGTATCAGTTCGTCTATAATCTGCGAGTCGGCTAAACCATTTCCCTCTTCATCTACTGCTGCTAAAAACAATCCTAATACCTCACAAGATTCTTGTAAGTTGCCTTGAAGTTTGCGCTCGCTGATAATTTTTTGTAAGAAAGCTTTAAGCTGACGACGAGCATTTTGGGAACGGCCATATTTTGTAAACGGTATATCTAACCGCAATAATGCTAATGCTCCCTGCGTCAAATTGTTATACAACTGTTCGACTTCCTCAACTTCGCTTTGTAGTTGAACACCTAATAGTAGCCGAATCCCAATTCGCAATGCTAACTGATTAAATTCATTCTTGATAGAAATTGGGCTGCCTTCCATCCAGTTTTCTAGGCAGTTGTTAACTTCAGTTTGCATGATGTCAAAATAGTTAGCAATCGCTTTTCCATGAAACGCTGGAGCCATTAAGCGACGAGTACGGCGATGTTCTTCACCATCTTGAAGCATCATTGGCCGCCCGAAAATATGCTCCATAGCCACTTTCCATCCTAAGTAGGAAGATACATGATCGGCTTGTTCTTGCAGAATTACTCGATTTGCTTCGGTCCCTACCAAAACTGCATATTTCTTTCCTAAAATGCTGGTTTTAAAAACGGGCCCGTAGCGTTGGTAGTTCTTCGTCAGCCCCCATCCTTGAGTAGCAAATAATCGGAGAGTTTCACCTAAAATAGGTAGACCAAAGCTACCGGGCATTTCCTCGGCTGGTTTTAGTTGTGTCATTTTTTTAGACTATAGGACTCAAAGTGTGGTGATAACTATTGAGTCTAGCTTTTACAAGATCATGCTGTCTCACGCAATCTTCCGAAAACTAGCGTTATCTTCCGAAAAATTCAGTGCAGTTTCTTAAATGCTTGAGGAGTGATGCCGATATATTTACGAAAAACCTTGGTAAAATGACTTTGACTTTGAAATCCTACTAGTTGAGAGACTTGTATAATTGATAATTCTCGCTTTGCAAGTAAATATTTTGCTCTTTCAACTCGACATTTAGTAATATATTGGTGGGGTGCTATTCCCATTGATTGCTTAAACAAGCTAGCAAAATAATGCGGACTTATCTGTGCGATCGCAGCAATTTCTGCTAGAGACAAATTTTGGTCTAAGTTATCGTTGATATGGGCGATCGTTTCTTTTAATTTGTGTTTTGGTAATCCACCTGTGTATTCTCGAATAATGAATTTTTGCGTTGAGTAACGTTTTAATAAATGCACCGCCAGCAGATTTACTGCTGACTCTATATACAAGGAACTATCAAATCCACTAGTTTCTATTTCTTGCTTGAGTGTCAGTCCAATTTGTTGAATCAGTGGATCGTGGGTTTGCAGTTGTTGTACAATTTCAACTGCATCAGCATTTACTGACTCGTAGGCAACACGAGTAATCATTGCTGGTTCAAGACCAACATGGATAAACCCTAATTCCTGTTCAAATTGTACTGCTGGAGAAATTTGATGAGCAGGAAAAATACCCACATCAGTTGCTGTATATGATTTATTTTGCCAGTGCCCGTTAATTTTTAATTTGGACTGAAACTCTCTAGTATAAATGGTAATAATGTGCTGGAAAGGCGATGTTTCAGGGAGTTCATAGTTTGACTGGCGATGATAAGCAAAATAGAAACCATTGCAACCGACGACTGGGCTGGAAATAATTAAAGGTTGGGGAAGGAAGTGTTTTAGCTTCTCTGGTTGGGCGGCATTAATTCTAAAAGGCTGCTCTATTTGCATGACGATTCACACGCTTTTTTTCTATATAATATAAATTACCTGAGAAGGGGAAAGAAGGTTTGCTAAACAGTAACTCTCTTACTTCTCCAACCCTTCCTCTTATGCAAAAAGTCTATTCTAGAAGTGCGAAAACTCAAACTACGGGAGAATATAGCATTGGGTAGGTTAACAACAGATATAGTAGACAAGACTCCTGTCTCATTAGGGCTGTTGGGCGCTGCTGCTTTCATAGTAGTTGCTGATGCACGGGTGATTGACCCTCTACTGCATATTATTGCCAAAGAGTTCAAAGTCGGTGTTGGCAGTGCTGCGGTGATTATCTCAGCATATACGATTCCCTATGGGCTATTTCAGTTAGTCTATGGGCCATTAGGCGATGCCTACAGCAACTCCTTCGGAGAACGCATCGGCAAACTTGAAGTAATTACAGTAGCGCTGACGGCATTTGCTGTGAGTACTTCTGTTTGTGCTTAAACCTTAAAAGATCACACTTACCACAGAAGATCAAAGACCGAGTAAAAGTAATGAAGTTGGAATTAGCAGCTGTTAGAGAAGAAATTGACTTCAAATATTTAGACGAATCAGGTTTTGTGCATGGAGCAAACCTGGTCGTACCTAACAAATGATTGTTTGACCTTTCCCAATCCTGTTAGAATGCATCGATGTCAAAAAAGCAAAATTTCTTAAACAAAAAACCCGGTTGGTCTTTGGATGAGCGAGATCCAAAGTTCATAGAATCTCTGATGCCTCTGTTGGGCTTTTTCTATCGCTACTATTTCCGAGTTAAAACTAGTGGCTGGGATAATATTCCACCCCAAAAAAAAGTCCTATTTGTCGGTTCGCATAATGGGGGACTCGCGGCTCCCGATATGACAATGATGATGTACGACTGGTTCCGACGATTTGGTGTAGAGCAACCAGTTTATGGTTTGATGCATCCCAAGGTTTGGCAGGTTAGCCCGCCACTAGGGCAACTGGTTGCTAAGGCTGGAGCAATTATTGCTCATCCGAAAATGGCTTACACTGCCTTGCGCTCTGGAGCAAGTCTGCTAGTTTATCCAGGTGGAGCCGAAGATATCTTCCGACCGCATTATTTACGTAACAAAATCTACTTTGCGGGGCGACAAGGATTTATCAAGTTAGCGTTGCGGGAAAATGTGCCGATTGTCCCTGTGATTTCTTGGGGCGCTCACGATACGCTGATTATACTGGCTGACTGCTACAAAATTGTGCGGCAACTCCACGAATGGGGAATGCCTTGGCTGCTTGGAATTGATCCAGAAGTTTTTCCGATCTATCTTGGACTGCCTTGGGGATTAGCAATTGGCCCGTTGCCTAACATTCCATTACCTGTGCCCATGTTCACGCGGGTTTGTCCAGCAATTGTATTTGAACGCTACGGTTCTGAAGCAGCCAGCGATCGCCACTATGTCAATGAATGTTATGAATTAGTTGTTAGCCTAATGCAGCAAGAATTAGATCACTTAGTAAAACTAGCTGCTAAGTCCTAAAGCTATTGAGTAAAATTGGCACATCCAACTTCTAAACAGTTTGATTCCAGACGAGTAAAGACAGCACGAAAATTATCTCGCCAACGGTGACAAGCGCAAAAATTATTAACTGCATTTTTCAACTAATTAAACTATACCACTTGCGATTATTTTAAAAGTAATGTATAAAGCAATACCTTTACCATAAATAGAGATGTGTAGTATATTGGTTGAAAAAGCTGACGCTCTTTAAAGGAAAAGTTTTTGGTTTCCTGGCTGTTAGTTGATACTTAATAGCAGTTTTAAATCCTTACACACGAGATATTTAAAACAGTATAACGATTATGTGATGAAAGAGTAAAATCTCTCCTAACCATTTGCAAGCATCATTTAGCTCTTACTCAAGATAACTTAAATACAGAACTGGCAGGGGTTTTGAAACTTAATTTCCGTTTTTGCAAGGATTTTGGCTTAATGCCAATACCAATCCCTACTATATGAATCCGCTTTGATTCCTGAAATTATTTGCGTAGGGAGAGAACAGGGAACGGGGAACAGAGAAGAAGGAATAAAAGTGTACTGAGTATTTTCAAAAATCAAATACGAGTCTTATAGAGTAATTGAAGATGTTCAGTTTTACTGTGTAACTTTATAGTACTATAGATTTAAACTGCATCTACTTTAAAAACCGTAGTTTATTGAATTAGAATAAAGTCAGAACTCAAGCCAGCACTGAATAATATACTATTCTGAAAAAATCCAGGTTTCAAACCGACTGGGTTCAAACACGTTTAATTGTATAAAATCCAATGACAAATAAACGTTAATTCTGATATAGCGGTTTCCGACCTAGTGAGGTACGTTTTTAAAGCTACTAACGTTGGTAAACAAGATTTGGGTGTACCTCAGTTGCTTAGGAAACGCTATAATAGAAGTAAAAACTTTAGTGAATAATTTTTGTATGATTATGCTAAACAAGAATAATTATCAATATAATAAGACCAACCAAATATTGTTAGGCTTTGCCATAATTTTGTCATTAATACTATTTGTGGAATTAGCAATTAGAGCTTATACTTTTAATTTTGAGGCTTTAGCTAATTCTACAGGACAATATTTACCTGATTTTTCTAACCATTTTGACAAACTAAGAGTAGGTATAGAATACCGTTTTTTAATTATTATATATATTCTGTGGCTAATAATAAATAAAGACAGAAAAAGAGACATAAATTTTATAAAAATACTAAAAAATAGTTCATTCTTTTTATTAATTGCCTTTATAACTTATCCAATAACTACTGATGTTAATCTATATATACATTATGGTTTAATGAATTTAAATGGAGTTAATCCTTTTATTAATTCTGCAAATACATTTACCTCAAATTTGTCTCCATTTCTTGTTTGGAAGCAGACTTCAACTTATGGGCCTATATCTCAACTAATTTTTATGTTTTCCGCCGCTTTCGTTGCAATTACTCCTAGTTTGGGGATTTATGTATTTAAATTAATATGTCTTTTATTCCATATATTAAATAGTTACTTAATATGGCGGAATTTAAAAACATCTCCTCATAAAGCTAATATAACAATTGCATATTTAGTGAACCCATTTCTGCTGTATGAACAGGTTACAAATGCACACATTGATATTCTAATATCTACAATTTTAATTATTCTAATAATATGTCTAAAAAACCATAATTATATAGCTACGATTGTTACAGCTTGGATTGGTTTTCTAATTAAAACATTACCAATTATTTGGTTGCCTCTAATCTTTGTTTATTTGATTAAGCAACAACGTTGGAAAATTTTATTTAGTGCTATTTGTATCTCTTTAAGTATAATTATTGCAGCTTCTATTATAGCTTTACCTACAGCCGATGCTTGGAAAAGCCTTTTAAATCCTGGGGTTGGGGAAAAAGTGAACGATTCATTATATGCTTTGGTTAAAAGTTTACTAAATTTGAAAATTCTAAACTTTTCTCTAAGTTTCCAACAGACTCTATACTCAATATTTAAACCTATAATCTTTTCTATATTTGTAGTTTCTTATTTGATTATTCTAGTAAAACCATATTGGAAAAAAAATTATTCTGAAACTAATCTAAGTGTAAATATAGGATGGGTTACTTTAATATTATTTATCTTTGCTGCTCCTTGGTATTGCTCTTGGTATTCCACTGTACTGCTAGCAGTCGTAGCTTTAAACATACATTCAAAAAGATTCGCAATTACTAGCATCGTATTCTGCATTATGAGCGCTATTATTTAGTATGTATTAAAGGCTAAATAAATGATTTTTTCCTGTTGGTATAGACTAACCAGCTAAATCACAACTCATATCATGCCTGCATAATTAGTTGTGATTTACACAGTCATTGCTGAGATACAAGCGTCGCGAACGCTTTTATGCTGCTAACGATACAGCGCTATCATACTATGTGTGGTGCTGCTACCCACCGCTAACTGGTGGAATCAGCACGACTTCATCTCCGTCTTGTAATAGGGTATCTGGTTCGACAAATATCAAATTAATCCCAAACCTGGTGATGTCACGCCATTGGGAAAGTTCGGGGTGTTCAGCTATGAGGCGATCGCATACTGTTTTGACTGGGATACTATTGGGAAATTCCAGCACCAGTTCCGAAACCCTAAAGGCTTCTTGATAAGCAGCGAACAATTTGACGGTAACAGTGATTGCAGATTTAGACATACAACATGCTTTGGCAGTACCAGCAAGTAGTTTAATACTTGACAAGCACCCTGAACTCTTGGGCTTAATTATACATTACTAAGTACATGATTTCATAAGTTCATAACTAAAAAATGTTTCTTAATCCAACATTTCTGGGTCAATTTCTAAAGCGTTGAGTTCTTCAATAGAGAGAGTACGCAATTTCTCTACAATTCTCTCCCGCTTTTGTCGCTCAATCACAGCCCGTTCCTCACCCGTTAGTAGTAAGTTTCCTTGTGTATCCCACCAGCGCAACCAAGGTAACTCTGCATTCTGATAAAATCCTTGCCAGATTCCTAACTCTACTCCCATAGGAGCAATTGGGTAATGTCCTCGTTCATTGGGTTTCATCAGTTGATAAGAATTATCCACTAGGTGGTAAACTTCCACTTGCGCTTTTGCTACTTCATAAATCCCATAATAAGGCACTCGAATTGCCTGCTCATAAACCCAAAATTTACCAACATTCCCACCTTCCCGTTGAGATGGCGGTGTGTTATCTCGTTCTTCTGAACCATCTCCAGAGACAAATTCCAGCACAATCAAGGGTGCAACATACTCCTTCCACAGCACATAAGAACGCCGCATTTTACCGTCAAGGGTCGGTGGTACATTGGGTACATAAAACCAGTCTGGTGCTTCAGCCCCTTTCTCAGGAGGATCTGTCAATCGCCAGTAGATACCAGAATCTTGTCCAATACAATATTGACTATCAGGATGAAGTTGCTCTAAAACAGGTTTAATTGAATCTGTAATTAAAATGCTTTGCGGATGCTCTTGCCAGTTTTTCACAAATGTACCATCTGAGTCTGGTAACTGAGTGTGATCGGGTAAAGTTAATGCCGATAGGGGAGTCATAGGCTTTAACCAAAGGTTTGTATGATTTTATTGTAAATTATGATTTTGTATACTACTGAAAGTTGGCACTTTTTTTATATTACAACTACAATCCATTGCATAAAAGTAATCCCAGAAAAAAATGAACTCGTCTGACATAATTACACAGCCAAGCTATAGTTCCCAGTTAAATAACTTTGAAGCAAGTGTGTTAGGTTTTTTAACAGAACAAGGTTTACCAACTGACTCTGTATTAGTTTCAGTAAATGAGCGTGTAATTGTTTTTAGAAATCTCACCGATGTACTATCAAAGATTAATGATGAGCAAAAGCCCCGTTCTGTATACATCTCTAAATATATTGCTGCTGTAGCATCAGGTTTATTTGATGCAGCATTAAATTATTTGTGGGACGAAACAATTTTAGAGTTAAGAAAGCGGGTATCTCAATATGATATTTCATATTTTTATGATAATGCCGTAAATAGTCCAGAAAAACGTAAAAATCTGAATTCAGAAGATGATTTAGTTAAAGTAAATGACAGTGAATTAATTGAGGGTGGCAGAAAGATAGGGTTAATTTCAGAGATTGGATACAAGCATTTAGATACAATCAGATATATGCGGAATTGGGTGAGTGCTGCTCATCAAAATCAGAACGAGATTACGGGTTTAAACCTAATTTCTTGGTTGGAAACCTGTATTAAAGAAGTTATTTCTTTACCTTTGTCTAATGGAACAATAGAAATACAAAAATTTCTCAAAAATATTAAAAAAAATAATATTTCCGAATCGGATGCTAAACAAATAGCAGCATTTTTTATAGAGCTTAACCAAGAACAAACTAACAATTTAGCATCAGGATTATTTGGCATATACACACGCTTAGATACAACACCACAGACAAGACAAAATCTTCATAGGCTAATACCTCATCTATGGGATAGAGTCGATGAGCAGGCACGTCAGCAATTTGGGACTAAGTATGGCAGGTTTGTTGCAAACAATGATCAACTAGAAGCAAAGCGTGCCCTCGAGTTTTTGGAAATAGTTTCAGGCAAATCATATATTCCTGAAGCTCTTTTATCCGCAGAAATAGATACTGCTGTTGATAACTTACTTAATGCTCATCGCGGGTGGGATAACTTCAATAATGAGCCACCGTTTGCAAAAGCATTAGAGATACTTATTAATGACAGGGGACAGGTTCCTCTTCAAATACGTGAAAAGTATATTTTGGGGCTAGTAGAAGTTTTTATTACTAATGGAAATGGAATTTCCCGCAATGCTGAAACTAGCTATAAGTCTCTCATTGAACGATTCGACACAACTCAAGCAGTTATGGTAATTTTGTCTTTCAATAACACAATGATTGCTAGTAAACTTCAGCATAACTTATGTCAAAGTAAGTATCGTGAACTTTTAAACATGATGAAATTAAAAGTTTCGGCTCCGGCAGTTAAGGAACTAATAGATGAAATTGAAAAATATAAAGGCCCATTACATAGGTTGAAAGAGCAATCAGATTTTAAGAAAAAAGTTGATAATATGCGAAAAATTATTTTTTAAAAGAAGTAAGTAACAATGTAGGGCACGTTAAATTTTAGCAACACACCCTACCTGTTACGATATCTTACAGCATTGGTTTACCTGCTGATTTTCATGAAACACTAGGATCATCAGCAGTTTTGATTTCTCGCAAAATTCGTTCGACTTGGTTAACTTTTTCACCTCTATTCTGTTCTTTGAAGATATTTAAAGCTTTTTCTAAAGAAGATAACGCCTCGTCTTTTTTATTCGTTTGCCACAATGCCAGTGCAAAATTAGTCAGCCCCTCGCCATAATTAGGATTAATTTCTAGAGCTTTTTTATATTCACTAATGGCTTCTTCCCAGCGACTTTGGCTTGCGTAAACCATACCCATCGCATTGTGAGCGAGAGCGTATTTTGGCTGGAGGCGAATGGCTTCTTGATAAGAGCTAATTGCTTCTTGTGGTTTCTTTTGCCGAAAAAGCACATTTCCTAATTGAAAGTGTCCGAAGGCATCGTCTGGAAATTGTTTAACGAATTTGCGAAAATTTTCCTCTGCACCCGTTAAATCTCCCTGATTAAATAAAGAATTGGCTTGTTGCAGCATCTGCGATCGCTGTGATGAACCTGTGTCTGAAAACTGTGCTAGTTTTTGTGGTTGTCTCTGTGGATACTGTTCAAACGAATCCAAAGAAACTTTTGCAGGAACCGCTAACACTAATGGTGATATCCCCATTACAGTGATAATACTCAGCGTCATGCCGCTAAAAGATTGAACAACTGCTGATTTCAGTTTGCGCTTCATCTTCATCGCCCTGAATGCCTCAATAATGTTCTATTCTTATAATAATGTGAGGATGCATTAGTAAGTCTGCAATGCACTAAAAAGTTTGTCAATACGCTAACTGCACGGTGTAATTAAAATTTTAGGTACGGGCGATCGCGCCTATTTGTTTTATAAGAATAAATTTGTATGTGCATACTTATGTATTATTTCTATGGTCATACCAACTATTTATACTTGAAATAATATTAGCTATTTCTTTATCATCAAGGTTTTTCAGTTCATCATCTTCGTTAAAGTGCAATTTAACTTGCTTTTCTCCATCTATTTTAGGTTCTAAAATCCATTTATAATAACCTTGATCGTTTTGTAAGATAAAGAAAAATAGGCAAACGGGGAATGGTAAATCTTTAAAATTTTCTAGTCTACTCAACCTATTTTTGTCTAACTTTAAAATATCATTATGCTTCTTTAAATTAGATGTAGAATCTGTTGCTTTTACTTCAATACCAAAAAGCCTTCCAGTATAAACTCCATCTTTGGTAATTGTGATTAAAAAGTCTAATCCTTGATTTAGTGTTGGCTGAGAAATAATCAAGTCATCACGACGAGTTAAGTAAACAACGGCAAGAGATTCTGCCCGTCTTCCAATATACCAAGGTGCTGTGGTTTTCATTGTTTTATCTCCAGTCTCGATCGGCAAACTTGGAAACTAACTGATTAGTATGGTATTTACTCCAAAAATCATCAACTTCCTGCCATAGCAGTTCTCTATTTCGTTTAATAATTTTAAATTGAGTAGAAAGGCTTGACAGAGATTTAAGACTTTCCCCATTTGCAGAAACCATATAACCTAACTCATGAATTTCATCGATACCTACTATATAAGTTGGTGCTGGATAAGATGCTAAACCAATTACATTTTCTTGCCGCACTTTCACCTTCAATCGGTTATATTTTTTAGTATAACCTTCTCTTGTTGTTTTCACTTGCACAAAGAAATAAGGAACAGATTTACCAGCCCCTACCAACTCTACAATAAAATCAACATATTGCCATTTGTCTCCTAAAAACTGCGGCTTGAAAATAGGGCCGGCATTAGAGTGAAATTCCGTCATTAATACTGTAAAAATTGCTTCGCCTCTTTGCCCTAGTGCATCTCTCATTTATAGACCTATTTTAATTGAGCCTATTTAGCAAAGGGTAGGCTGTTTTGCCTACCCTACATTATTAAGGATTGCTTTGTGTTAGTTTGTTGTTAACAGACTCCTATTTTGGGAAATAAATTTGCATTACTTACGCGCCTTCCCGTAACTTATCCAACACGCTTCTATCTTCTAATGTGGAAGTATCACCAGATACCTCTTGCCCAGCAGCCAGATTCCGCAATAAGCGCCGCATAATCTTACCCGATCGCGTTTTTGGCAAAGCGTCTGTAAAACGAATTTCTCCCGGACGCGCGATCGCACCAATTTCTTTAACAACGTGCTGCTTGAGTTCTTTACTCAGTTCCTCACTTCCCTGATAAGTACCTTCTAAAGTCACAAAAGCAACTACTTCTTCACCTTTGAGTTCATCAGGTTTACCAACTACTGCCGCTTCTGCAACGGCTGGGTGAGAAACTAAAGCAGATTCTACTTCCATTGTACCGAGTCGGTGTCCTGATACATTCAGTACGTCATCCACACGACCCATTACCCAGAAGTAACCGTCTTCATCTTGCCTCGCGCCATCACCAGCAAAATAAGTATAGTTCCCATCTTGGGGCGGAATGTGTTCCCAGTAGGTGCGACGGAAGCGTTCTGGATCGCCGTAGACTGTCCGCATCATTCCTGGCCAAGGATGTCGCACTGCTAGATAACCACCTTCGTTATTGGGTACAGTGTTTCCTTCTAAATCTACGACATCTGCAATAATTCCAGGGAAGGGAAGAGTTGCCGAACCCGGCTTAGTGGGGATTGCTCCTGGTAGCGGTGTAATCATGATACCGCCAGTTTCTGTTTGCCACCAAGTATCAACAATTGGACAGCGATCGCCACCAATTACTTTCTGATACCACATCCAAGCTTCTGGATTAATTGGTTCGCCAACTGTTCCTAGCAAACGCAACGAAGACAAGTTTCGCGCATTGGGATGTTGTTCGCCCATCTTAATAAATGCCCGAATTGCCGTAGGTGCAGTATAAAAAATATTAACGCCGTATTTTTCAATTACATCCCAGAAACAACCAGGATTAGAAGCACGAGGCGCACCTTCATACATTACCGTTGTTGCACCGTTGGAAAGGGGACCGTAGACAATGTAACTGTGTCCTGTAATCCAACCTACATCCGCAGTACACCAATATACATCAGTGTCTTGCAGATCGAATATCCACTTGGTGGTGATATGGGTATACAAATTATAACCAGCAGTTGTATGCACCACGCCCTTCGGTTTGCCTGTGCTGCCAGAAGTGTAGAGAATAAACAGCATATCTTCGCTGTCCATTGGTTCGGCGGGACAATCTGCTGATACTCCTTTTTGCAAATCATGCCACCAATGATCGCGTCCCCCCAATTGCATATAAGTTTCTTGTCCGGTGCGCTTGACAACTAGGACATTTTCGACGCTGGGAACAGCACCATCGGCTAAGGCTTTATCTACCTGTTCCTTGAGAGGGACGATCGCACCTTTGCGCCAACCACCATCAGCCGTAATTACCAGTTTAGCTGTGGTATCAATCAAGCGATCGCGCAAAGCTTCGGCACTAAAACCACCAAATACCACACTGTGGGGTGCGCCAATTCGGGCACAGGCTAACATAGCGATCGCAGCTTCGGGAATCATTGGCATATATATACCAACGCGAGCGCCTTTTTGTACACCCAGTTCCTTCAACACATTAGCAAACTGGCAAACTTCCCGGTGCAGTTGGGCGTAAGTTAGGGTACGGGAATCACCTGGTTCTCCTTCCCAAATCAATGCTGCTTTATTTTTGCGCCAAGTAGTGAGATGTCTGTCAAGGCAGTTGTAAGAAATATTCATCTTACCGCCAACGAACCACTTAGCAAAAGGTGGTTGCCAATCTAGCACGGTGTCCCATTTTTGGAACCATTCTAATTCTGTTTCAGCCAAATCTGCCCAAAATTGCTGCGGATCAGCTTTGGCTTTGTCATAGAGGCGCTGATAGTCTTCCAGACTTTTGATATGGGCGTTCTGTGAGAATTCCGAGCTAGGATGGAAGAGGCGATTCTCTTGTAGGATTGATTCTATAGTTGGTTGAGACATGGTTAGTTATAGTGCGATCGCTATTATTACTAAAAACTATTTTTAGCCCAGTTGTGCTAGACGGTGTTTAGATTTTCGTTAAGCTAGGTAGAAATTGCCGAGTTATTCAGTTTACATCCATTTTTTGCGATCGCAGTTGAAGATGAAGACAGAAGAATCACCGCACAGATGCATATTTTAGCAATCAACAATCCTCAAAGTACTATTATGCCCCCTTTTTGGGTTGTAGCGATCGCAATTTTGATGAGTGGCGTTGTTTTGAGCGCAGTTGGCAGTGCGATCGCACTTGTGATGATGCGGTGATGTGGGCGATGTCTACGACGGCCTATGACGCTCCTGCGTCGCTAACGCTACGCTATCGGCGTCGCACTTTTGATGATGGGTTGATACAGGCGATCGCCTCCGGTTAGTGTTTGCATAATCGCCCTACAAGCTCTATTCTGTCAGAGCATCAAGTTTAGCCAGTATTCTTAAGCCTTCTTCTGGGTTGCCAGTTGCAGCCATTGCTTTAAATCTTGTATGGGCATCAAATTCTGCTAGAGCTATGGTAGAAAGTTCTTCAATCAATTTATTGACACTGATGCCTTTGGCTTGAGCAAGTTCTTTCAATCTATTATGCTTATCGTCTGGTAAACGAATAGTTAAAGTTGCCATTTTTGTTTAACTCCTAATAATTTCTTCAGGTTTTAATATTGATAAGTTAGGAAATAACAATTCAGTATTTTGGAAATATTTGACATTGTGAGTGGCAATGATTTGAGCATTTCCGGCAACCGCTAATTCTATTAAGTGATTGTCAGCTTCGTCTTTTAAATGCGGTCGCCATAAATAGTAGATATAAACCCATTGACTTACGCTCATTAATGATGCGAGTAAAGCAGAAATTTCTTCAGTAGTTAAAGGGCATTTGGCGATAATTTCTGAGCGATGAATGACTGACTCATACTCCAAAAACAAAGCATTTCCCATCAAAGGCTGATATTCTCCTTTTAAACAGCGTCGGATTAGTTCTCTACTAAAACCTTTAGAGCTAATCAGCGCACTAATAAAAACGCTGGTATCAACTACAATTTTAATCGCCATGTAAACATGGTAGCATATACGCTGTCATGAACGTTCTAGCTAAAAGACTTAAAAGCGATCGCACTTTTGGTGATGGAGTGGATTTGGGCGATGTCTACGACGAGCTATTTGGCGTCGCATTCTGAGCAACTGTGTTAAAGCAGCGATCGCACTTTTGGTGATGGGGTGATGTGGGCGATATCTACGACGGGCTGCGCCTACGCATTTCTGGTGATGGGGTGATTTAGGCGATCGCATCTGCTACTTTACTACAGGTGATCGCACTTTTGGTAATGGTGTTTATGAGGGCGATCACTCTCGGTGCAGCACCAAAGCCTTTTTAAAATCCATTCTCTAATCTAGAAGGTTTAAACTATGAATAGTTTATTTAGTCTATTAAATTCTTTAAGTCGTATACCTTTTGGTCAATGGTTTATGATAGCTCGTTCTGCTAAAAAATTTGAAAGAAACTATCCTTATTGGGAACGTGAAACTCAAACAACAATTTCATTATGGCAAAAGCAAATCTCTTCTTATATACAAAAAATTTCGTATGAAAGGACTGAGTTATCTTATCGTACAAAAGAAGGAGAAGCTGTTAAATATGTTATTGAAAACTATCAAATTGGTAATGTAAGCAATGTATCAGGAATTATTAATGTAGGTAAAAATATTAGTAATACCACGATAGGTGTTTTAAATATAAATAATCACTACATTGAGCATCGGTGAGAGGTTAGGACAAAGTGTCTTTTGTCAATCAGTTAAAATACTCAAAACATTTAAATAAGAATGATAATCGTGTTGAGGGTAG
>NZ_JACJQM010000350.1:0-2827 GCF_014696655.1 Nostoc sp. FACHB-888
TGGTTCTGGAATCATGTCACTCAGAAATTCATATTGAGCACGGGTCAGATTGCTGGGGTATGCTTTACTCATGTTGCTCTCTCAGTGCTGTCTACTATATATTCACAGCGTATACTGAGAGAGCTTTTTTACCATTTCTTTGACTTTTCAAACAGCCTCTAATGGATAATCGCTATCCTTGAGTGAACCAACAGCACCGGGATAGCTGACTGTGACTAAGGTATGAGGCACTTTCTCGCCTTTGCCAGTATTGCCGCGAGTGCATCCAGCTTTAACGATTTCGCTAATCATCACCGCGCTTGTTGGAGTTTTACCAATGCCTGGATCTGCGATCAACCGATATCGGATAGGGTGACTGACTACATAGTTGATAAATTCGTCAGGAGTTCCAACCATCAACTTAATTTCATCTGCTTTGATAGCTGGCTCCATCCGGTAGCTGATCACAATACAGTCGGTTACTTCCAATTTCCTGACAGAAGTAATTTTGAATAATCCCAGCTTTTTAGCAATTATCCTAGAGTGCTTTAAAATCGCCTCTACAACGGCTAAAGTATGCACAGAATGCGAATATCCATAACCCACATCTACAACACCGTCAGGCTTCACCTGAAAGCCTTTAACGCTCAAAGCCAGACTGATATCACTAAACAAAGTACGCGCTATTTCGTTGGCGATTTTTCCGTTGATATCAAAGCCAAAGTCGCCATATACAGGTTCTATTAAATCGCCTTGTAACTCTTTTTGTAACTGTCCTACGCGCTCATTTAGCAGCTCGATTTGCTCTATATAATTTTGGCGCTCACTGGCGATCGCCTCCCCAACCTCATCTAAATTTTTGTTGTAGCTACTGGCTAAACTCTTGATAATTTCTGCTTTGCTTTGATGTCCGTGCGCTAATTTCTCCGACCATGATTGCAGCCGTCTAAATAACTGCATAGCTTCACTGGTTATCAAGTCATGTTCAGTATAAATTTTCTCTAACTCCTGAGACTTAGCAACCTGAAAACGTTTGTTGGCTTCCATTTCTACAAGCGAATTGAAATTAAACTCCCATTGCTCAGTCTCACTTTCTAGATATTCAATGCGTTGTTTATCTTGCTGTGACTGGGTAAACGCTTGATTCAACTTAGCTTGCAGTTGAGCGATTAAACCCATGTTTTCTAGCTTGCTGTGACCTAATGAGTTGATGGTATTTCTGGCTGACTTGAGTTCATCTTTCAGAGATTCTATTTGGCTATTGGCAGTGGACAACCTGGATTTGCTCCTTTCAAATTCCCTGATGACTTTATGCAGTGTTTGACCTGCTTGTTCATTCTTACTTTCGGCATCGTTTAACAATCTCTGTGATTTAGTATCAGCGATAAAGTAAGTAATAAAGCTTGCTGGCAATGCTCCCACACCAAGGATAGAGATTAGTTTGGCTATATTGTTGGTGAACCCTCCAGAAGCAATTGCCAAGCCAGTACACAAGCCAAATACACCAACTCCTAACCCGTGTATTTGTTTCATGATTTTAAATTTATATAATCGCCTAACTGTGCCTTAAAGCTTGCCAGCTTTCCTTCTGACTCAATTGTTTTGAGTCGCAATTCCGAGGCTTTAATTTCTGCAAGAACCAGTTTTTGGTTTAGTTCATCTTTGCTATAAACCGAGATATTCGTATCAGTGATCGTCTTTACTTGACTGACATCTAAAGAAACTAATTTTTGGGTAGTTACTTCTTTTTGATTAAGGTAATCCAAATAATTACCCTTAACTTTCTCAATCTCGGTAGCTGCTTGGATGCCAGCACCAAAAGCCTTTGAGTGTTTACCAATAACAGTAAATTTCTCGCGTGTCAGGTCGAGTGCGGCTCCCGTTAATTTGAGCGATCGCGTTGCACCTTCATAGATTTTCATACCTTTATCTAGCTGGCTTTGAGTTGCCTGTAGAAGAGTTTCAGGAGGATTTAGCGGATCTGAAATATGGTATTGATTGGGCTGGAATGGTGGCATCATTCCTGGTACTAAGTCAGGGGTGACAGTTAGTAAGCCAGGAATGCGACTATCTATCGGGATAGTGGCAGGTGATGTAGCAGATGTGGAATTAGTGCTAGATGCTGAGTTTTGTTTACGTCCTGCCAGCTTTTCTGCTACAGCTTGAGCAGCTGCTTTTGTAGTGTCAATTTTAGCCATTGTTCAAAAATTTTCTAGTGTTGATTAAGGATTGATATTTAATTTCCAATTGTCGAAATGCTTTATCGATGTCGCTAAACTCAAGAGCCAATTCCTCATCTAGGTCATATTTTTTCAGGACAAGATTTAGCTCTGTTTCATCCGTCTTTGCATCCTGAATTTGGCTGTTTAAGTCATCTTGCATGGTAGTATTGACGGGTATCTGATGCTTAAAAGCTCTCAAAAACTATTGAGAGCATAAATTTTGCCTTTACCTGCTATCGACTATGTTCTTGGGAGTTGGCAGCAAGAATCATTCTCTAAAACCTTCAAATCTAGATACCTCTAAATCAGCAGTAGCAGCCCATTCCAGATAGTTGAAATATTGCTTTACGTCACCAAGAGCCACATCACAATCGAAGCGCAAGCCTTTAAATTGTGGATGTTGGCGGATTTGTATAAGCAATTCTTGAGCAAGAGAAACTAGTTCTGGTAAAGAATTAGCGCTCATGCTTACCTCTGGTTCAATGCCGGAAATTGTAAAAGTCATGGCGTTAGTACTTTTTCTAATAGACCTCTTGCAAAATTACTTTTATGTTATAGTCAAGGGTTTGCATTTTGGAATTGCTAAATTTAACTCATAGTTATAAATTGCTGCTAGTAAGTTACAA
>NZ_JACJQM010000351.1:0-2826 GCF_014696655.1 Nostoc sp. FACHB-888
TTGGGTGGCTAATGGGCTGTCGGCGATTGGCCAGAGACTATGAGTTATTACCGGAAACATCGGAGACGTTTATCTACCTTGCCATGATCCGGATCATGGTAAGACGATTAGCATAAAATTTTACCCCCCCAAACTTTTCAAACAGCCTCTAACCAATCATCTCGGTTAGCAAAATTTTCTCTAACAGCCGCACGAAGAGTATTTTCGATATTTGGCTCAAAAGCATCTATGTCTCTTAGCCTAATTAATATTGGTGTCCAAATGGGGTGAAGTTCTTTTCTTACCCGCTCTGCAAACATTTTACAAGATACGCTTTTGCCTCGCCCTGGGCCTGCTTGAATAAAAATAACTTGCCTATCTGTTTCAGATTTATTCAGTTGTTCTGTTACCCAATTTTCTAAATCAACAGTATCTTCTTCTTTAGGTTTGCCATTACTATCTAACAACTGCGCTTTCAATGGCACATAAATTTCAGTAATTTTAAATTCTTCACCTATTACCTTCCATCGTTCAATTAGTAACGGGTCGCTGGGTAAGGGCGATATCTGCTCTTTCAGGTATGACTCAATGCTGGCGTATTTCTCATTTGCTCTTACTTCTTGTGCTGCTATTATCATCAAACTTAAGGTTTGACACACATCTTCTGATTCGTAATAGAAAAGCTGCTTGATATAATTATATGTATCCCAGGCTACCCATCCTGTGACTAAAGATGCAATCTCCGATTTAATTCCTTTTGTTTCTAGGTAAGTAGATAATTCTTGATTTAAAGCTTGTCCTAATGTTGAATTTGGAAACTGCTTTAGTGCTTCTTCAGCTTTACTATTGTCTAATTCTAACTGTCCCAGTTGGTGAAAGTGAAGCTTAACTTCCTGCTCTTTTAACTCTGCATTCAGTTTTTCCTGTAACAAAACGTTTCTCTCAACTAAAGCATTAAAACTATTTATATAAGCTAATGGACAAGCAAAAGCTATCCATTCTTCTATCTCAAATTTTTGATTTGTTCTCTCATGTAACAATGCCAAGCCTTGCCGTCCAATTCCTACAAATGCTAACCCCGCCGCAACTACTGGTGCCGATGGTACACTCGCTAGCACGCCCAATGCGACCGCAAATTCCAAAGCAGCTTTAGTAACTTCTGCTCCCGACTCCACTGTTTCTCCACGCTTTACTGTTTTCTCAAGCAGTCCAGGAATCCAACGTTGCCAAATCTGCTGAATCTTTGCCATTCCTTAAATGCCTGTGCTAGGAGTTTTACTGATGATCAGGGTTTATGCTTGCTACACTTGAGGTTAACGCTTTTACGGACTCTACCGCAATATTCCGTTTACAGCGACTAAACAACGCACTACATGTGTAACTCGATTGTTGGCAGTGGGTGCAAGATCCTCAGCTACCTGCACAATAAAAAACTGCCCTGGGGCAAGGAGTCCAGAGCAGCGCTTACAAAAAAATTAAATATGGGAGTTTTAAACTATTACCCCCCTGTTTTACATATAATTCGTTCGCTATGTAATACTCTTCAGTTCAAGTTTTGTACTTTATGCAGAAAGAGCGAAAAACTTTTAAAGCTGCACCATACAAGGATTAGACGCAATAAACCAAACCCAATACAACACCCTTGGCTGAATGCGTGTTAACCAATGGTTATCAAAATTTGGTCAAGCAAACATAAATGCACCATTACCCCAAGGAGCAATCGTAAGCTGTGGAGGCGCGATTGTTACTTAGGCAGGGATGAGGCGGGGGCGGCGAGAAGCGTTCGCGAAGCGTCTCGAAGAGAAGCTTAGGCTTTTGGCGATCGCATTGCTCCCGGTGGGCGGATACGCGAACGCCTACGACAAGCGCACTTTCATAAAATACTCTACTGAATTATCCACTTGGGCAGAGTATATAAAAACCAATGCTTGGTTTACTAGCGTTTAACTTATATAAAAGTAATTATTTATACGCCTATAAAAAGACTGCATTTATTTCGACCGACTTTCTATAATTAATTACGGTATTTTATTGAAATCGTCTTTTTTGGGAATTTTAGGAACTCTTGCTGTATCTGTTACTGTTATTTACTCTTTGATTATAAATTAAATGAAATTTTATTATTCTCTAGCTCCAGCATTAATAGGTGTATCAATTGCTTTTGTACAACCTCAAAATGCTTTTGCACTCTCCTGAGCCGAAATTGCTAAAGTTGCCAAAGCTATTACTGTAGAAATTGATAATTATGATAGTTCTGGTACTGAAGCCACTAAACGAGTCAATACCTTTTTGAGACTCTCAGCTAAAACTGGGGCAGATGTGGGCGTTAGTACACCTAAGATACCAACAGCCACAGTACCGAAAGCTGATGACTTCTATATTCAGGCTGGGGATAAGTACAAAAAAGGAGACTTGCAAGGGGCGATCGCCGATTTCAACCAAGCCATCAAGATTAATCCTAACTTTGCCCAAGCCTACTACAACCGGGGAGTTGTCCGCTCTGCATCAGGAGACTTGCAAGGGGCGATCGTTGATTTCAACCAAGCCATCAAGATTAATCCTAACTTTGCCAATGCCTACAATAACCGGGGAAATGCCCGCTTTGACTTGAGAGACTTGCAAGGGGCGATCATTGATTTCAACCAAGCCATCAAGATTAATCCTAACTTTGCCAATACCTATTACAACCGGGGTATTGCCCGCTCTGAATTGAGAGACAAACAAAGGGCAATCACCGATTATAACTAAGCCATCAAGATTAATCCTAACGATGCCCTAGCCTACAGCAGACGGAAACCTTGGGAAACAATAATATCCTCTACGCTTGTTGCGTCTATTTATATAGCT
>NZ_JACJQM010000352.1:0-2825 GCF_014696655.1 Nostoc sp. FACHB-888
GGGCAGAGCGCCCAGTTCTAAACCCATAACTCCTGGCGTGGAAAGTGGCTTCATGTGCTGGTTCGAGTGCATATTTTGCTAGGCATTGCCAAGCTCTATCCGCGATAGTTGGTATTTTAAGCATTCTGGTTGTCCCGTCTTTTTTAGGGATGGGGATTTCCCGTAAGCCTTGATGTTTCCAATTTCCATTATTCATTTTGAGTAGTTCTTCTAAATTGAAGCGTTCTTCGAACGATAGAGATTTCTTACCATCAATACCAGCCGTCTTTTTACCAGCATTTAGCTGAGATACTTGTCTTATTGCAAGAAATCGAGCCGAGGTGGATTTTAGAATGAGCTTTTGGAGAAACCGCGCTTTCCGCTTGTCTCCAACTTGAACCGCTTTGAATACGCGCTTTTGAAGGCGGAAAAGATTTCGGCGGAATTTCTTCCACGGTAAAGCTCTCCAAGATTCACTAGTTTTGTAACTGTGTCTAATCATTATCTCTTCTCTGGTTTGTATTTTCTGAACACCTCGCAACAATTACGTTGCGTCCTACCCGAATCAAAGGAATTCCGTATCTCGCCTTGCCTACCTGGGGTTCGACTTTCCCCAAGACCTTTGACTCGTTTTTATTCGTTCCCTCGGTTAGATTGATTGTTCCGTTAGATGTAGCCACTTCGACTACTGGATTCCCTAGACTCTTGCCGTTACTTTGAAAATGTTCGGCGGGAATGTTCCAGTGAGGTCAGGGGTTTTTATGTTGCACCCTGCCTATTTGTGAGTCGCTTTTCTAGGCTCTGTTTCATCGTGGGAACTCCCTGTTAGCGTCAGTGTCAGCCTGCAACGGCTGTCTGATTGCGCCCAGTTAAGAGCTTCACTCTACAAGAAACGAGCTTGTTCGGTGTGGGCAGATAAGGAGTCAATTCTGAGTCTGAATGGTAGGGCTTACACCTACATCAAACCGAGAGTTCAACCTTTAATGACAGTAATCTGCTGTCAGGTTGGATTAGTTATGTACGGACTTACACCGTGATTCACTAATCAACGAATCGCACTTTCAATCAAATGATGCATGAATATATTGATGCCAGAAACTATCCTTATAAATAGAACAGCGATTACAGAACCAATGCCCAGCAAGACAATCCAAGTCCGAGAGTACACCGTTAGAGCGCACAAGCGGGAAATTCATACCCGCGTTTTCAACTTCGTATGTAAGCAGTGCGAACAACCCACACAACGAGAAACCTTTGGTGTCCGACCGCTCTACTGTGAGCAATGCCGTCCGCCACAAGCACCCAAGAAATCAGTAGTTCCTCTGAAGAAGAGAAAACCCAGAGCTATGACTTATAAGAGTGGTAAAGACATAGCCGGATGATTGATTTGTTGTTCTCAAGGTTCTGAGTGAGCGCACGAAAGTGAGTGAAGCAGTGCGCTCATTCGCTCAACCTAACTCAAACTGGTAAAAAGTAACAAGAATGTTTATTCGATAACTAAGTAAGACTAAAATGGGAAGCAGAGCGCCTACTGTTGTATAAAAAGGCAAAGGTTTTTTATGAACCCATTACCCCCTGAAGTAAATACACCTGAATTAAAACCCGAAAAGATTGGTAGATTAATTAAGCGCTTTGGTATTGGTGCAATAACCGGAGTAGCGATAGCTGGATTGTATTGGAGTTATACAGATTGGTTTGGATATGCAGAACCAATAACCATAGGTATCATGGGTAGCGTGATCCTAGCAATTTTCTGCGGATTGCTAACACTCAAATGGGGATACAAAATATTAGAGAGCTTATTGGGGTTGTTGCCATAATACAAATCTTTCGTATGTAACAGAACTAACGTTACAAGTATCTATGCAGATTACCGCTTCAGCAATTTCACTCAATGTGGATGATGTCACAGCATCGGCAACGTTCGTCATCCAATAGACATCTCCAAAAATGAATGTAGAGATGTTGCATTGCAATGTCTCTACAAGGGTTTCAGGTAACGCATAATTAATTTCTGGAGATGTCTAATGATGCAGTTTGCACTCGCTCGATGTTTTGCTCCCCAGCAAGTGATAGCTGTATTTGTCGATCGACTTGCTGGCAATACCCGTGTTCATCGCTTTTATGAACGTTTTGGTTTCCAATTTGTCGAGTCTCAACGATTTGGTAACGATGGCTGCTTCGTTTATTGCGTGAACCGAGCAGATTGGCATCATGGAAGTGCTATTGCATGGCGGTAGGGCAGAGCCAGCAGAACAGAACATTTCCGTGGACTTATCAGTGAAAAACTTTAATCAGCCGATAGCTGATAGTATTTATATACTATTAAATCTGAAATTTCCATCATTTCACGCGGTTCCTAGTAGCCTGCTAACCAAAAAAGTAAACTATCGACCGAAGCAGTAGCACAATGCCAGTCTAGAAAGAAAGCAATAACCAATGACTAGTAAAATTGCTCAATTTACCATAGATTCTACCTATCTTGTTCTTGGGGAAAATGGTGATAGTACTCCAATCCCAGTAAGTGATCGCTTTTTTGCAGATTTGGAAAATAAATTTGGTGACTTCAAGGGAAAGCGGCTAGTTTCACACTTTACGTTCACTGAAGACTGGGATACTTGGGAAATGCACCCTGCTGGAGAAGAGTTTGTTTGTCTGCTTTGGGGTCAGGTCGATTTAATCTTGGAGCAAGACGGAGCGGAAAATAGGATATGCCTGAGTACTCCCGGCGCTTATGTGCTTATTCCTCGTGGAATATGGCATACAGTTAAAGTTGATAGACCAAGTTCAATGTTGTTCATTACTCCTGGACAAGGAACGCAGAATCAAGCGAGAAGACAGTAAGT
>NZ_JACJQM010000353.1:0-2823 GCF_014696655.1 Nostoc sp. FACHB-888
TTAGATAGAGCTTGTTGCAAACAAAGGCTCTTTTTGTTTTACCATAAATTGCCACATTCTTTAATCTATAAGCTTTTCAGGGTATTTTGTCTCCCCGCAAGGGGTTGTTCAGACCAACAGCAGTATTCTAACTCGGTCTATAATGCAGTGCGTAGGCTTTGCCCGTCGCAGACATCGCTGTCGATGGTGGACGTGTCTACTGATAGTAAATCCATTTTTGATGAATATTTTTTAGAGCAACCGTTAGAACAGCTAACTAGCGATAAATTGCAGCGCCTGCTGGAAAAAGCGGAGTTAGTAACAGCGTAAGTCTTGGGCTTCGCCTGGGAAAAGGTTAAAGGGGAAAGGTAAATTTCTTCATTCCCTTTCCCCTTCCCCTCAATAATCCCTTCATTTACCAATCAATATGCAACCTACAATATCTATCCCTCAACACTGGGGCTACCCTCGCTTTACTTTGGAACAGCGTACAGAACAAGGCACGATTCTAGGGCTTTACTACTACCCATCTGGTACAGAATTAGCTAAACAATTTGATGAAGGATGGCGTTATGTATTAATGCCTAAGAAGAATTCTGATGAAACATCGTACTTGAAAGAGGATCAAATCCAACCACTTACCCCAGAAGAGTTATTTCAGAAAATTACCGCAGAGATTGACTTTTATCAACAACAGATAAGCATTCTCAACCGACAGTTAACCGTATTAACTAAGGGTGCAAACAATGGCTAATTCTACAGGCAATTTTGACCGTAGAGCTAATCATTTGCTGCGTTTACTTCAGCTTTGCGGCGGTTGTGTTCCATTACATCGGCTGCAATTCCAATTCTCCGATTCAGTAATTCAAACACTGCTGGATAGAGAACTGGTGCAAGTGCAGAACACAGGACGCGGTTTTTTGTTGGAGATTTCCGAGGATTTTTAGTTTATTTATCCCAGAGGAAAAAATCATGAAACTTTACGCTAAAACCATTGCACAGACTTTACCCAATTGGGCAATTGTCGTTACAAAGAGTGCAGATTTATTTGAGATTGAAATCAACGATGAACACCCGAACTTTCAATCTCTGCTTGAAGAGTTGGAAACGGAGATTGAGCCAGGAACATTCGGTGTAAAGGCAGAAGATTTATGTTCAAGGCTGGGCATAGAAATGTCTAACCTCAATCTCTGCCAATTACTTGAACAAGCCCAAAATCTAGTATCTGAAATTGCTACGCACCCAGACTACAAACAACTACTAGACGAGGGATATCAACCGGATTTAAACATTGCTGATGCTAGCACTGCACTGACTTATCTGCAATGGGAGTTAGACGGCAATCAAGAATCTTCTCTCTAGTAAAAAAGCGTTCACCTGAATGAGTGCCGCTTATTCAACTGAACGCACGGAAGTTTTTCTCCCGCTACAGAATTCCCATTATACACAGAACACCAATCAATGAAACTTAACCGAGGTGAAACATGATTGCTGAAATCAAACTAGGTTTATGCAACCCTCCCGAACCAATTTATCTCTATGTCAAAAACGCCGAGTTAGGTGGAGAATCTTACCTGTGGTATCACTACGATATTGACAGGGAGAAAACTATCCCTGTTACCCAAAGAGTATTGACCGGCTACTTGTCAGAACTGCGATTGACGACTAAAGAGTTCAAAGGCAAAGACAATCTCAAACTCGATATTGTCGTGAGTGCTGATGAACTTTATGTAGTGAGAACTGGCATTGAAACCAATTTCGCCAAAAGCTTTCTTTTAGCTGCGTCATTAATCCAAGATTTTTCCAAACCACTGATTATTGTCGCTAATGCTGGCGACGAAAACACAGTTTTCTGTAATCTTTACGATGCTGCAAGTAAAACCAAGATTTACAGGGAATGGAGTAGAGATTTGAATTGGGCAACTATCATTCGTGACATCCAATCTTTATTGGGTGCAACTTCAAACTCGATTCCCGAACCCCCACTGACTCCACCAAAACTTAGTGTAGTTCCTCAATCAATACACCCACAGGATTTGCGAGTTAAAAATATTCGCACCTTGCTTGATTATCCACTTGATTTGGTCAAAGAGTGGTTGCAATTCCAGGATGTTGACCGCCCAAGTTTACTTGATATTAGCCAGATTAATGAACTAATCAAAACCATGTGTTTAGCTTGGGCAGCAAACAAGTGTGACCATCCCAATCATGCTGAGTCTTTGTATCAAAAGCAGGTTCTTGATGCTGTTGTTAGCGGTGCTGATGAGTTAACGGCAATCAGCGCATGGATGCAACAGGTACAAGCGGTAAAGACTGGGGCAGTCTAAATCGAAAGTCAGGATTCAGAAGAAGTTTTATTTCTGAATCCTGAATTAATCAGATAGGAATAAAAACCATGAAAGTCATTGTCACAGTAGTCGAAAGAATCATAAGTAAAGCTCACATCGATATCCCTGATGGGCTGAATCAATCCGCAATTAAGCAGCACATAGTAGACCGCTACAACACTGGGGAAATGTCCACAGATATGAACATCTTCCAAGTGGATTTTGAATCTATTAGCGCTCGAATTATCCAAGAACAGTCTTCTACTAAATCTGCATAAATATAGGAGGTAATCAGATGCATACAAAATGGACTGATGAAGAACTCGCAATCATTGAAGCTAAGGCTGAACTTTATACACCTAAACAAATAGCCTCAATCTTAAAAAGACATGGCTATTTCCGTACTCCAATTGCAATTGCTACTAAACTTTGGGCTTTAGGTTATTCTACAAGCCCCTTTCTCGATAACTATAGTAGTGCTGAAATCGCCCGTGTTCTGTGTGTGCATTCCACCACC
>NZ_JACJQM010000354.1:0-2778 GCF_014696655.1 Nostoc sp. FACHB-888
GCGCCCTCCCTGTGTATCTTGTAAATAAGTATCGACAATTGGAGGAATAGATAAATTTTTCAAGCTACATTCACTGATATTTTCTACTAATTGTGGTTGATGCGCTTGCTGCCCAATTAGAGGCAACCACCCCTGTGCTAAGGATTCAGAGACAACTTTTCCACTCCAATCTGGGTTGAAACGATATAAAATTACACGGTCAGAGTTGAACAATTGCCTAATTTCTTGAGTAGTTGTCTGAAAAATATATTCTAAGTCAAGAGATTGACGGATTTTTTCAACGGTGATAGCGACAATCTTCTGAGAATCTGCTACTCTGAGTGTTTCTATTTGTAGTAATTCTACAGGCTGAGTCCTGGCTTTTTCTAAGTAGTTATCAGGATTTAACATAATTTTTAATAAGAGTTTAAGGTAATTAAAAACTAGTCTAGTATAAAGTTTAAAAAAATCATAAAAACTACTTACATCTTTCGTAAAAAAGTAAGATTTATAGCTAGGACTTCAACCATTAATAGTCTCCTGAAATTAGGCCAATAGTGGTTATAAAAATTCCCATGCTTAGGGCAAGAGCATAGCCATATTTAATTTTGTTGCTAATACTCGTACCACTAGTTATCCTCAAGAACCATCTTTGGAAGTTTGGCTCAATGACGACATCGCTGGAAGGAAACTGGTGGCAAATCTGAGCCTTGATTCTGAGAAGCCATAATCATACTAGACGCAACAATAATCAACTCTTACCTAGAGTTCCCTTGTTTTGCTTCAAAATTAAAATTTTGCTGGAAAATTTTAGTAGAATCGACTCAGTAATCAGAAGGGAATTCTGATTCCTACTCTCTGTTACGACTAGAACTCTTGCATAAATATTTTGTGGTATCATTACCCCTACAAGGATCTTGCTACGCGCAGCATCTCCAAGGGTTAAGAGTAAGGGTTGAAGGCCCACACCAAAATATTTGATTTGGTGTCTTGCAATTAGTGTAGGCTTCTCTGCGAGACGCTGCGCGAACAGACCTAAACTAATTGTAAACTTTCTGCCCTCTGCCTTCAGCATAGCTGCCTTCTTCACTCATTTTGTTTTTTATGAATGCTTTAGGGGAATTGTAATTATAAATTCTGTACCTTTATTAAGAGAGGAAATACATTCTAATGTCCCCTGATGTTTTTGAGTAATTATTTGGTAACTAATAGATAAGCCTAAGCCTGTGCCTTTCCCGACTGGTTTTGTGGTAAAAAAGGGGTCAAACAGTTGCTTTTGAATATTTTCCGGGATACCACGACCATTATCAGCAATAGAAATAATTACTAATTGCTGGTCAGCAATGAAACTAGTACAAATGCAAATCTGGGGAGTATTAATGTTTTTTTCAGCGACTATCGATTCTTCTAAAGCATCGATTGCATTTACAAGAATATTCATAAACACCTGATTGAGTTGTCCAGGGTAACATTCTACCAACGGTAAATTGCTGTATTTCTTGATGAGTCTAATCGCTGGATAATTAGCTGTAGCTTTGAGGCGATGCTCTAAGAGCATCAAGGTACTATCAATACCCTCGTGAATGTTTACCGCCTTCATGTCTGCCTGATCTAGGCGGGAAAAGTTACGTAAAGATTGTACAATTTCTGTAATTCTTTCAGCACCGATTCTCATAGAAGTTAGTAACTTTGGTAGGTCTTCTATTAAGAAATCAATGTCTATGGCTTGTGCTTGGTTTTGGATTTGGGCTACTGGGTTAGGATAGTATTGCTGGTATAGTTGCAGCAGTTCAAGTAAATCTTGGGTGTACTGATTGGCAGGGGTTAAATTACCATAGATAAAATTCACGGGGTTATTGATTTCGTGAGCTACACCTGCTACTAACTGCCCCAAACTAGACATTTTTTCGCTCTGCACCAGTTGGGATGCTAACAGCTTTGCTTCTTGTTGTAATTGTGCTTGTGATTTTCGTAATCTTTCCTCTGCTTGTTTGCGTTTAGTAATGTCGTGGAGAATAACGACATATTCTTGAAAATCTTGATGCGGTCGGTCGGAAATAGAAATTTCCAAAGTTTGGACACCAGCTTTGTGGAACAGGGTGTGTTCACTTCGCTTTGTCCATTGGTGTGGATAGTCAGGAAATCCAAATATCCATTTACTGAGGCGATTTCCTAGCAACTCAAATGGTTTAATATCAAAAATAGATTCAGTTGCTGGGTTTGCTTGCCTGATACTACCCTGCTCATCCAAGACCAAAATACCATCTTGGGCAACAGTAAACAGGTGTTCGGCAGCTTCTCGTGCCTCTGCAATGGCTACTACTTGGGGTAAGGTTGTCCAACAGGCTATAGCTACTCCTATAAATGCCACTGTCATCAGCAACACAACGAATAGATTTTCATCTGTAGCTTTTGTCGCCGTGTTAAGCTTCGCACCAAATAACCAGCCCGTTGTGACTGCACTGCATATTAAAATAATTAGGATGCTTACCTGGAGTATGACAGAATCCTTAATAATTACCGAAGAGCGTGCGCGGTAATGTCGCCTCCACCAACTTAAATGAAAAGGCGGGAAGTTAACGCGGCGGATTAGCGCATCAATTCCGATAATCCCAATTGGAAATACTAAACCAATCAGGAAATTTATCCAACCCCAGGCAACCCCCCCTACCAATAAAACCACAATTTCTAACAGCAAAATGCCCAAAGATATTCGAGGAAACAAAACTTCTGGACGATTGCGCCCCAACCAAAGCCCTAAATGCAACAACATAAAGGAGGCAAACCAACCGATATTTC
>NZ_JACJQM010000355.1:0-2776 GCF_014696655.1 Nostoc sp. FACHB-888
AATCAAGTATTTGGAATAAAACTCGCGCAGTGCTGGTTTCCCGACTCCCCCAGTCATTACCGGGATGTGGTTAACGTAAGCATCTTCAACCATCGTAGCGAGGGCATCTTCAGTACTGTGAGTGCCAAACTCGTACTGTAAATGCTCTTCCCAAAGTGCTTGCAAAAACTCCTGGGCTGGTGTCAAATTGGCAGTTGCTTGTAAAGAAGCTTGTCCGTCTACAGTTTGCTCGTTGACCATGATTAAATACTCCTGGTTCTATCTATCTAAAGTGTCTTGAGTTCCAATGCTTGACTGCTTTCAGATGCTTAAAATGATTTGTCAGATTCTTGTGGTGTTAGTGAACTTGTTTCAATGGACGTATAAGCTATTCAGCGCCTGTTTCGCGAATCAGTTTGGCGGTTTTTTCACCTTCTGCGTCGCGTCTGCCTGCGAATACGACCTTTGCTCCAGCAGCACCGAAGGCGATAACTTCGTTAACTCATTTCTTGCACCTCTACGTACAACCCCAGGTGAAGTAAAAATATGCGCGATAAAGATATCTTAGTTTTATAGGCTTTTGTCGCTAAATCAAGGCTTTGGCTCTTTTACTGAGTAATAAATTTACATCAATTTTTCTTGATGCAAGATATGAGTTAAGCTTTCCTTCTCTACGAGAGGCTGCGCCAACGGAACGCTACGCGTAGCTTGCTTCCCCGTAGGGGTACGCTAACGCCGTTGCTCTACCGATTCCCGATGTGCCTCCGGTGACTAACGCCACTTTATCTTGCAGTATCATTCTGTTTCTCCTGTTTTAATTTCATCGGTTTGTCTCAGGTAAGTTTGTCTGAGCAACTCAGTGACTTCTTGCGCGATCGCAATCAGGGCATGATTAACTGAGGAGTCGCGAAGAGAATCAGTCTGAGGTGTACCTTCATACCCAGAATCATTCTTGCCTTGTACTAGTAAATACGTCATAGAATTATCCTCAATGAAATACTGATTTGTAATTGACTAAATCAATACGAAGGAATTCAGTTGTTGGCACGGTAATTTTTGGCATGGTTCAAAAAGCGGCAATTTTGTTCAGTGAAACAGGCAAAATTTAGCCATCAAAATTAGATATTCCAGCACTTACAGGCAAGTCAGATATGAATTGAGAGCAAAGATCGGGGAATTTAATGACTTGCAGCAATCATGGCTGCCATCAACTCTGTCGTTTTACAGCGTCCGGTATACCGAATGTTATTGATAAATAGGGCTGGAACAGTCGTTACTCCACTGTGTATTCCGCCTTCAATATCTTCGTTGATGCGATCAACATGCACTTGTTTAGACAACTCTTTGAGAAATTGAGGAATGTCAAGCCCTAAATCATTGGCGTACTCGACAAGATAACCGTTCTTCAACCTTTGTTGATGGTCAAATAAAGTATCGCTCATTAACCAAAACTTTCCTTGGGCGGCGGCGGCTTCGGCTGCTTGGGCTGCCCGTTGTGCCTGGGGATGAATCTGGAACTGTGGAAAATGGCGGAAGATAAAACATAAATAATCCTCTCCAAAAGAAACCGTAAGCTCTTGCCGAATGATTTTAATCAGCTTGTAAACGGCTGCACTTCTAAGACATTGATAATCCCCATACATCACTAACACCACGGCGGCACTTAGCACACCTTGACTGTGATCTTGGGTTGAAGCTGGCACAACTAAAGAACTGGAACTATGGTCGTCGGTCATTTTTCTACATCTGTATCAAGCATGGAACCTTGCGATTCACTTGCTCAATCCACATGAATTCAATATAAGCAATTGGCTTTTAGTTGTCGTCTACAGCGAGTTAACATTTTTAGGCTGTAATTTGATGGAGCAGCCGCTCCTTCTTAAGATAGAAGGCTAGCTATAACTCAAGTTAGAATCCAAATTCGATCGAAAGTACATCTACAAGCAGACGATGCCGCGTTTAACGGCAACAATCACAGCTTGAGTGCGATCGCTCACATCTAGCTTATTCAAAATCCGATTAACATGGGATTTAACAGTACCTTCACCGATGCTCAAAGCCGCCGCAATATCGGCATTACTCATCCCCTGTGCCAGTGAGCGGAGTACTTCTAGTTCTCTTTCACTCAGTTCTGGATTGCTGAGGCGCTGTACTAACTTTGCTCCCACATCAGGCGGAATATACTTCTGACCCCGATGAACGGTGCGAATCGCATTCAGAAGCTCGTCCGGTTCAGTTTCTTTCAACAGATATCCTTTGGCTCCTGCCTGCAATCCCCGATAAATATCTTCGTCACTATCATACGTGGTCAGTACAATAATCCGAGCAGATTTAGCAGTAGCACAAATTGCACCGATGGCGGCAACTCCTTCCACTTCAGGCATTCGCAGATCCATGAGCGTGACATCTGGTTGGTGTTCCCGAAATAAGGCGATCGCCTGTTCCCCATTTTCGGCTTGGGCAATCACCTGCATATCTGGGTCACGGTTAATAATCGTGGCTAATCCTTGCCGAAAAATAGCATGATCGTCCGCAATCAGAACCCGAATGGCTTGGCTCATTGTGATGCCTCCCGATCGACAGTAACAATCATCTCTGTTCCTTCTCCAGGTTGACTCCGAATCGTGAGCTGTGCGCCGATGCGCTCTGCCCGTTCGCTCATGCCGAGTAAGCCAAAACCCGCATAGGCTGTAATATTCCCGACTCCAAAGCCCTGTCCATTGTCCTTCACGCGCAAGCAAACCTGATCGCGATCGTAAACTAGCTGCACTCGGATTTCGTCAGCATTGGCGTGTCT
>NZ_JACJQM010000356.1:0-2718 GCF_014696655.1 Nostoc sp. FACHB-888
ACAAAATTGTTCTAGTTACAGGCGCAAATCGTGGCATTGGCAAGGCACTGGTTGAATCCTTTATTGAACGCGGAGCTACCAAAATCTATGCCGCTGTGCGATGCTAGTTAGTGATATCTGCGTGGATTGGAATTCCTGGTTGTTCATGGTGCAATTGTGATTGAGAATAAGGGGAGATTTCGACAAATTGCTGGACTCGGAATTTGTGGGATAGACCTGCGGCTGATATTCCGTGGTGGCAGAGTCCACCGATGCCGGAGAAAAGTGAAAGGACTGATTTCATGAGGCGATCGCACTCCTGATCAATTTATCAGGTACTTCAAAAATCCCCAGTTGGCCAATGTAAGAAATTGGTGTAACTTCTCGTGGATTCTCCAGCTTCCAGTGATAAGTAGCTAAACAAAATTAATTACATAGTTTTTACCAAACTCTCGAAGAATCTTTTCCACAGATGCTACAAAAGTTTGCCAATTTTTGTAAGCATCAATTTCAATCCATTGATACTTAATAAATCGCCACAAAATTTCAATCAAATTTAACTCAGGTGAATAGGAAGGTAATTGAAAGATAGTAATACCACGTTCTGACCATTCTTCAATTTTATCAAGAATAATCCCACTGGTATGAATAGAGGATTGATCAACAACAATCACGGTCGGTTTATCTACCTGAGGAAAGAACGCATCAATGCAAGCAATAATTACATCCGAATTAATACTTTGAGTTGAAACATAAGTTTCAAGGTGATTATTTCGATTCATGATTCCTAAAACATTCAAGCGCGAACTACGGCGACTAGGAATAGTTAAATACTCTCCGATGTTTTGCCATCCATAAGGAACAGAAGGAATGAGACAAAATCCGGTCTCATCTAAGTAATATAAATTAATTTTACCTTCGGATTCTAATCGTTTAAACTCTGTTAACTGTGCTGATTTTTCCTTGTATTCTATAGGGTCTGGCTCTCCTCCAACATCTCGTCGCATTCTATGCCAACTCATATAAAAATTTTTCAATATTCTCTTAATGGTTTCAGTGCTAACTTCAATATCCCATTCTGATTGAATTTTTTGTAGCGTCTTTTTTAGTTGTCTTGGTTCAAGTTTTGCCCACTCTCTAATTTCTGCTTCTTGTTCTGGACTAAATATTCGTTTTCTCCCTCTCCCCCAGGGCAAACGCATCTAAATTACTCTTGATCACAACGAAGGTTAAAAACCAACGAAAAAATGAGGATTTCGCGTTTGATTATTTTTTAAGCCCCAAACAATCGCCAAATATTTTCGCAATAAGCAAGAGTTAATGACATTATTTTTAAGTATATTCTCAATAGACTTTACTTGTTGACATGATGCGGCCGCCCTGCCCTCTCCCCGGTTTATTATACAGTCCTACCATTCCCTCTGATTCCCAACGATTTATCCAGTTATATATTGTTTTATAGCTAACATTAAATATTGTCATTAATTTTTCTAACTCTATTCCCTGACAGGCTAGCATTAAGAAATGCGCTCTTTGCCGCACCTGATGATATCGACTTTGGCGATAGATGCGCTCCAGTAGTTTCAAAGAAAGCGGATTTATTTCTCTAAAAAAAATCATTTAAACCCTAATTTTTATCTAAGTAAATCCAAGATTATATTGTATATTCATTTGTGTAATTAATTTTGTTAGATTACTTATAGTCCTGCTACCCGACCACGGTGATGCCATTATCAGCGATAGGTTTTATACTACGTAGTTTACCATGTCGAGAAATTGACACAGATTATTTATCTCTGTTGTCAGTTTGGGTTGACCAGGCTTTAAGGGGCGCAAATCAACTGCTGAATTACGTGATTTTGGGCAATATCAAGTTCTCTTTCTTGCCGAAAGCGAACAACACTTACTTAAACAAATCCAGCAAGTACCTATAACTGAGTATAAAACTCAACGTCGTAAATTAGCTTTAGCGGAAGTTCCTCGCCAACAAAAACGTCGCCTTCATCGTAATCCAGTTAGCACAATACAAGCTTTGGTTAATCAACATCAGGAACTCCTTTCTCTGCTTGAGTCTCAAGCTTTTTCATACCAATTAGACAGCTAGGGCACTCACCCTTGCCACCATCCCATGCGCCTAGTATCAGTATTGTGGGGTAAGACTTGGTATCATTACTTAACTAATGTTCTTGACCCACAACAGCTTTCGGCACAAGAAGTTTGTGATTTATACCGACGACGTTGGCGGATTGAGGACGCATTTTTATTGACTAAGCGATTGTTGGGCTTGTCCTATCTGTGGGTTGGTGGTACTAACGGTGTACAAATGCAAATATACGCTACTTGGATTTTCTACGCTGTTCTGAATGACTTGTGTGCTGATGTAGCGATCGCTGTAAGAAACTAATCCAGCCGGGCCGACACCTGCTTGGAAAGCCAAAGCAGTTGCTGATCTTTAATTCCAACTTTCATTAATCCGTTAACAGTTTGCATCAGGTAATCAGCGCAAGAACCAAGCTCACCAGATGCTGTGGCAATACTGTTAATTATTGTTTCTTTTGAAATCTTGCCAGTATAAGCACGATGCTGGCGGTTGATGACAAAGGTAAGCTGTTGTACCTTTAATTTGCATAAAATGGGAATTGGATAAGTATTGTATTTACTGCCATGCCAGCTAGAGGTTTTCTCACACCGGGTCAACAAGAAAATTTACAAAAAGCCGTCAGAGAAAGTGCGGACAAG
>NZ_JACJQM010000357.1:0-2713 GCF_014696655.1 Nostoc sp. FACHB-888
TATTGACACTCAGTCCTAATAAACGTCCTTACTACCAACAAGGAGAAAGAGCGATGAGGCTTATTCTATCTGCATCCTAGCCCTTTTTGTAGCCCCCTAAGGAATTTGATGCAGCCCCAGGTTAAACCGTGCTAGCCACCGCGCCGAATAATTGCCCCAGTCGATGCACAAAGGTAAATTGTCGCGTTCGCTGCGGTCTTTTTGGGTGACAATTTGGGGCGGGGTGGGATAAGTTCGCCCAGTTTTGGGGTCAACAATTGATTCATCAGGCTTTGCTAAAATTGCCTCAAGTCCAGCGATTGCTCCTATTAATCGACCACCTTTATCCATTTCTACGAGTGATTCTGTTACTTCGATGCCGTAGGAGTCAAAGATACGAAACTTTTCACATTCAAAAATTTCGCTAGGGTCAAGGTAATCTTTGCTTTGACGGGCGCGGTACTCACTGGCTGTAATATTGTTAGCCTTGGCAACAGCCGAATAATGGGCAGTGTCCAAAGCAGCCGCAGCATTTTTCATGCGTTCAAGAGATTGGTCATCATCATCACTGCCCATACATATAAATGTATTGCCCATTTCAGTGAGGAGCGATCGCAAATCATCACGCAAATTATTCAGAGAATAGTGGCGGTTAGCCTGGATTTGGCAGTAAGCCTCAAGTGCCCAATCTTTCTCTGCACCCCTTAAGCCTGTTTTACGGTCGATCCGCAACAGAAAAGCTGTTACCTCGTTGGTTTGGAGGAGGCGTTCTTTGATTTTGGTAGCATTGGTATCTTTGTAACCAAATGGGGGGCGCGGGGCCACCCAAATATGAAACGGAACTTTCGGGCGATAGCGGTACAGCTGCTGGGCGCATTCGGTAGCTGTCTGACTTACGCCGTGAAACACACCAAACACCAAATCAAAATGATACTCCGAAATATCGACACCAGTTCCCAGGCTAGGGGAAGTGAACAAAGCATCGAAGTTTTTCACAGCGTTGGTGATATCTTTAATAAACGCGACATTTTCTTCACTGCCAGAATTATCAGAGTGAATAGACCAGATACGCCATTTTTGTGGTGTATGGGATTTTTTGGAGTTAGATTGTTCGCATTTGATAGTAAAAGACTTGTCGAGTTTCTTGATGAAACGCTTGGAGTCGCTAACTACCATGATTTTCAGACCTTGCATTAGTGCCGCCGAAATCTGCGCGACTATGGCACTGGAATTATCCCCCTCATACCAGTAGATTGTGCGTGAGCCATTTCGCCACTCGTTTTTGATGATGTAAGGTACTTCACCTACTGGTCGCATTGCAAGAAAAAAGTTGACAGTAAGATCATCCATGTGTGCATCAGCGATGACGACCAGTGGCGCGTTGTATACTATATATTCCAGTACTTCCAAAATTGCTGCACGGTGCTGTTTACAAGTATTACTGTGTAGTAGGTGCGTGAGATACTGGCAAGCCTCATCAATAAATATGCAGCCGTAAGTGAGGGCTTGGGTGTTGAGTTTGTGCAAGCTGTCAATAGTAATACTAAGGGCTTGAGCTTGAGCTAAACCTGTGTAACCCAAGTCTGAATACATCGCCGTCTGCAACCGTTGGGCAAGATTTTTTAGGAGATTAACCCGATGTCCATTGTTGAGGAACCGAGCATTAGGATTTTGGTCACGCCACCAGCGCATTAACTCGGTTTTCCCAGTTCCCATATCGCTCCAGAGTACAACTAGTCCGAGGTCTGGAAAACGGAAATATTTTTTGGGATTTTGGGTACTGGGTTTGGGGCCAGGGCAGTCAGAATCTATCAAGTCAACATTTTCCCTAACCCCAGTATCCAAATTGCAGTCCGTAGCTATCAGATTTGGACTGAATAATTTTTCAAGTCCAAGCTCGTAAAGTGGCGGAGCGGATGAACATTTTTCCTCCAGATCCCGAATGCAGAGTGCTTGGGTCAAATATTTAATATTGACTGTGACATCCGGCTGGTACTTAGAGAGTCCCCATTTCTTAGCTCGATACGAGCGCTGGTAATCGGCAAGTGATTTGGCATCGTCTACTAGAGCAGTTAGTAGGATATTGGCATCTTCGCTCCTGGCTACCACGAAATCATCAACACCTTTCTCTGGGCCTGGCAACAATGCCACTTCACATTCACAACCAGCAGACTCAATTGCTTTTGCTGTGCGAACAGTTGCTTGGTAAACTGACCACCTGGTTTTAGAAGAAGTTTCGTAATCAAATAATATAATGAACTTGCGTCCCGCCTGAGCGATTGGTACTAAGTCAGGATGCAACCGTTCATCAAAATCTTGTTGGCCCACGCGCCCGTTCCAAATGCCTGGGAGTGCGATCGCTACAAACCCCAAAGATAGCAAGCAACCGGCTTTCTTCTCACCCTCGCATAAGATAACTGGAATCTCTGGATGTTGCTTTATCCACTCCCAGAAGCTGATTTGTAAATCTTTCTGCTGAGAGCCGATGAAATTCAGTTTGTGCTGCTTTACCCATGACCAAAATATTAGGGGATTGAGTATACTTTTTCTGCACAGTCCTAAAAAGGAACTAAACTGGGCGATTTGCGTTAGCGTTCCCTGGTATTGTCCTAGTTGCAATAGCGAAGGCAAGAGAGCGCCATTGCCAAAAGCAGAGTTCTTTCGACTTTTAACTTTTAGCTTTTTCCCACGTTTTGCAAAAAGCACTCTTTGAATATCGGAAACGTTATAGCGC
>NZ_JACJQM010000358.1:0-2683 GCF_014696655.1 Nostoc sp. FACHB-888
TTGCTTGCTCGTCTCAAAGAAAGTATTTCATGAACGAGTAAGCTTTTTCTACCTCCAAAAAATTTTTAGATTGTACATCATCCTTCTATCCGCCATCGCCTGACTTATGCCATTACTGCGGGAGTGAGCCTTAAAGCTGTAGTCCTTATCCTGCATAGCTTATAGCTTTTCTTAGTGCCATTCGCTTTAGAGGCTAAGGGGGCTGGCACAACTGATGGAACCCTGGTACAGCAGAACTCCTGGAACGGGGGCTGTGGACAACTTTGGAAGATCGAGCTACTTGACGATGGCTCCTACAAAGTTCGTTCTGCTTGCAGCGATAAAGTGTTAGATGTAACCGATGCGAGCCAGGATGACGGTGCTTTGATCCATTTATGGTCTTCGTGGAACGGCACGAACCAGCAATGGACATTTGAACCGATGCCATAGCCATAGCCAAACGAACTACTCCTGGCTAACTTATGAGTGCTCCTTTGAGCCAGGAGTTTCTAACACTTGCTCTAGCGTAATTCAATGGTGCGCTTCGCTTGTTGCTGATTGAGTTGTTCGGATAGGGCAGGGATAATTACCGGACGACCAATGATTACCTGCAAATAATCTTCTAAGTCAGTCAGAGTCGGAAAAGCCATTATTAAGTTGGCTTTGACTGATTCTTGCTTATCGTGAGGTAATTCCCAAGTGTTAAGTGAGAGAAACCCCTGACTATCTAATCAGTATTTAAGAGCTTGAAATTCAAGCACAGTTAGAAGTTCCGTATGTTGAGCGACCAAAGCTTGTATTGTGGTAACTGGATGACGATGAAGGCGATGTTTTTGTTGACGGGGTGCTTCATCCATTGCTAATCTGCGACGTTGAGTGTTGTATTCCGCTACAGGCACTTCCCGAATTTGTGTCAGCAACATTTGTTCACTTTCGGCGAAGAAAAGAACTTGATATTGCCCAAAATCACGTAATTCGGCAGTTGATTTGCGCCCACTAATTCGTCGTTGATTGCGACGCAAATGGCTAAACATAGCTTCCATTTTCAAGTTATCTGGCGGTAAGCCAGGAATGTCATAGCAGTGCAATAAATCAGTACCGTATTTATGCCAGAGCTTTTGTAGCTTTTTCTTCAAGGCAAACTGTGCGGGATTTTGTTGAGGGTCGGGCTGAAATTGCTGTAATAACTCTTCCATTTCGCGCTGAACTTGAAAACTTGTTAAAGGTAATTTTACAATTTGTGTAACATCGGTCGCACAATCAATGCGTGGACTGGTTTGTTCAGGATAGTGCAAACATTCTGCAATTTGTTGCAACCAATTGTGTGTTTCTTCTAAGTCGGAGGCTAATGAACGATGCCGACTTTTGGCTTGGTCAATCCATACTGACAAGAGAGACAAATAATCTGTATCAAGTTCTCGACATGGCAAACTACGTAGTATTTGTCCAATAGTTTCTAATTGCTGGTAGCCGCTTAAACCGCCCCAGCGAAAAGGTTTGCGACTGGTGCGATTGACACAATCCCGAACCGCAGCCCGAATCTGAGATTCGATTGCCATTAACTCTATGTCTCGTGACAAATAGGGGATTCCTGAAAAAAAGGGAGACTGTCTTGCTGCTGTTCGGAGCCGGGGTCTTGGGCTCTTTCTGAGTACTCAGGGACTTTTGCCAGATCATCTAAATCTGCTTTTAATTGCTGTCTGAGCTTTGTGTCTAATGGCAGCACCACTTCACTTAAATTACTGAGAAAGTGGGCTTGGCAACGTTGATGGGGTGCATCTGGCCAACTTGAATTCATTGCCGCAATGATTGCTGATTCCCCATCTGACAATGTTGCTAGCACTTTATACGGTAACTCTTTATATGGTTGCAGCCACTCAATTAACCTTTGTGCCTGTGCCTGTGGTAACTGAATTCCACTTACTGGTGTACCGCTTAATACCTCGTACAATACATACAGTAAGGTTCCGTGGCCTTCGGGCTGTAAGGCATCTATTGCCCAAATCAAGCCACCATGAAGGACTGCTGTGGCAGCTAATTTCTCCTGTGTATGTGCAATCGTTCCACCCAATAGTGCCAGAAATTGCCGATATAATTTACCTACATTACTCTCGTTAATTTCAACACCACGCTGGTTTAATGAGCGTTGAATTTCTACCAATTGTTGATGCTCATGCTCATGTTCCCAACCTATAAATGCCAGCACATCTAACCCATAAGTACTGTAAGGTAGGCTGTATTTTAACAGGCCAGTCGCGTAGTAATGTTTACCAAAATGTGTACAACTGGGATTGGTACATTCTTTACTCTTGCCTGCCACAAATACTGCACCATCCATTGTTTGAACGGTTTTACGCATGTGTCTCGGTCTGCGTAGCGCTAATTCTGCCCCACAATGCACGCACTCGATGAGCGAACATTCTAAAATTATTCGTTTGGCGTTACTGAATTTTCGTTCTGGGCGATGGCGAGGCAACTTTACTATCACTAATTTTTTACTGCTGCTAGGTGCTTTCCTCAGCTTACCTGCTTTGTATACCAATTAGATAGCTAGGGCACTCACCCAGGCAAACAATGAAATAGATTCTCAGTTGATGGCAGTCCAGCACCAAATTAACCGATTTGAAGGCAATGCTGATCGTGTCGCTGCTTTTGAGATAGATTTGAAAAATGATGCTCAACGCAAGGCTCGTCGCTTTGAAGT
>NZ_JACJQM010000359.1:0-2678 GCF_014696655.1 Nostoc sp. FACHB-888
TCCAGGTTGCACTGTCTACTCCCACTGCACTGAGCCACCACAGTGAGTTGATCGTCTTCTAGGAGCACTAGAGCGCCTGTTTCGGCTCCGGCATTTTCTATTACCACCTGCATTAACGTGGCGATCAATTGATCGAGATGGATTATTTCTGAAAGAGCTTGAGCTGCTTTCATTACCGCAGCCAAATCGATCGCGCTGTCTAAGCGAGCAGAAGTAGTTCCAGAAGTTGTATGGATTGGCGTGTAGGTCACAACCGGTGATTGAGAAAAGAACTGCGGGTAGCGAGTTTCTAAATCTTTGACTTTTGCCATCGCTCCCCATCTTTCATAGCAGTAGTGTGCTTCTTTCATGTAGAGCTGGGCAAATTTTTCTCGACCTCGCGCTAGATAATGTTTTGCAGCCAATTCGTATGCTAACGCCTCTTCCTGGATATATTCATTTTCTCTGGCTCCTTGAATCGCCCGTTCATAAAACTCTTCAGCCTCAAGAAATTGCCCTAAGACTCGTGCTTTCTCTGCCTCGACTAGATGAAATTTATGTAGATAATTCATTGGAGCGTAATCTGCCCATTTTTGCACCTTTTCTTGGTTGGTGCTAACACAACTTAGCCAAGCTTCTTCTTCAGAGCTTGAAGCCTCAACCAATAGGCTCAAAAGCACCAGAGAATCGTAGAAATGGAATATAGGTTCTGTTATTTCTTCTAAAGGCTGCCTTGCTAACACAGCAGTTTGTGCAGCTTGATGATATTCCCCAAATAGATAACACAGTATAATTTTGTTTAAATAGAGGTAGGGAATTTCAGTTCCGTCTTTAACTGCAATAGCGCGCGATAGCGCTTGCTCTTCATCATATACACTACCAATCAAACGGGTGGGATTCTCAGATCTACCTAACAGATTAAGGATTGTCTGCCACAACACTGCAATCCAATTAGAGGGGTTTTCTCGTCTGATTTGTCTGATTGCTTTGCTGTAGGTTGCCGTTTTTTGTTCCAGTTCCGTGAGTTCCTCACCGACAAGAAACGAGTAACAACATACATTACATGCAGCATAGCCAGCGAATTCAAAGTCTCCGGTTTCCACTCCGTTTTGATAAACATCAACCTGAATTGGTATTATTTTCCTAAAATGTACCTTCCGGTGCATGATGTGGGCACTAAATATCGCTAATGCTTTAGCATTCCTTTTTTTGCTATTCAATCGTTCTGTCAAGCTGAGAGCCAATTGACCAAATTTATAACCGAGTTCAATGTCTTGAACAACGTCACCTAGAACAACTCCGTAGGCAGCATAACTCAGTGGTGACCAGGTAGCATTGCCGTAGTTGATTGATAAATTTACCATTTTGCACACAATCAGTATCATCAGTGCTGGTGACACCATATTTGCAGCAACCACGATATTCACCAGGATATACATTGCTGCCAGCGGTTCTGGTGCGGTCATCTTTGCTAGATTAATTAAGTCTTCGATGTCTCGTCCAGCTAATAGTGCAGCCGTTTCCTCCAATTCTCTTTGAACATCTAACTGACTTGGATTTTCTATTAAATCTATTCCCAAGAGCTTTAACGCTTCCGATCCAGTTTTTAGTGCTTCTTTCAGGTTGCCCTGTGACAAATATCCTTGAATTCTGGTATCGTAAGCCTGCACTTTGTCAACCACTGTTTTGCCACGATCGAGTACCACTTCTACCAACTGTTCCATCTCATCAAAGCGACCCTGGAGATACGCCGCTTCTGCTGCTTCTGAATACAGCGCTAAGGTCAGATCATACTCAGTGAGCCAACTCTTTGTATCGAGAAGTTGAAGACCTATAGTGAAATATTTAAAAGCTGCTTCATAAGCCGTTGCTGCCTTTGCTTTCTGACCTGCCCTTAAATTCAATCTGGCAATTTCAGTTCGTTCTGATCGAGCAGTGACTAGCTGAAGTCCTTGATTGAGATGATCGATGATTTCAAACAACCGATCGGATCGTTGCTCTGGTGAAGTTTTTTTGAGCAAATTGCCACCGATTTGGAGATGAACAACTTGTTTGTGCGATTCATCAATCAAAGCATAAGCCGCTTGCTGAACGCGATCGTGCGAAAACTTATACTCTTGAACCAACAAGTCTTCATCCAAGTCAGACAAAGGTTGAATTAATCCAGCTTGTATTGCTTCTAATAAATCTTGAAAAACTGCTTTCGGTGATTTTTCGCAAACGATCGCCAACGTTTCTAAATCAAACTCAGACCCAACACAAGCAGCGATGGAGAGAACTTGCTGTGTTGCTGACGGCAATTTCTGCAACTGACGCAGCAGTAACTCCACCACATTATCGGTGATATCTTGAGCTTCAATCTCAGTTAAGTTCCACTGCCAACTCAACTGTTGGGCATCAAAGGTCAACAGGTTTTCGCCATACAGCAGCTTCAAAAATTCACCAACAAAGAAAGGGTTGCCCTCGGTTTTACGCAACACGACTTGGGCTAAGGAACGAACGGTATCAGGATTGCGATGTAATGTCTCAGCCACCAGTTGAGTCAACGGTTCGGGCGTTAAAGGAGTCAGGGTAATTTCTTGAAGCGCTGCCCCCTGCTTTCGCAAGCTCTCCAGCATCAAAATTAATGAATGCGTTGAAGACACTTCATGATCTCGATAGGCTCCGATCAAAAACAGGGATTGAGTTTGCTCGTCAAG
>NZ_JACJQM010000036.1:0-70518 GCF_014696655.1 Nostoc sp. FACHB-888
AAAAGCGCAAGCTAAGAACATCGGGAGCCGTGTACACGGAAACGGGTACGCACGGAGCTAACTGAGAGGTGCGGGGAATAATATCCCCCATCGACTCAACCAAGGATATGCTTGGCAAGTGCTACTGTTCAAACAGAATTACAGTAGTCCGGTAAAAGATTTACGGTTGCGCTTGGTTGCTTTTCCGGGTGTTGTTGAAATTGCTCACACCCAACCATTATTGATTGAGACAGTAGCAGGAAAATTGTTGAATGCATCGGATGCATATGCTCTAACTGCACCCGTCCCTAATGTGGGCGAATATAACTTAACTGATATCTTGCCTAAATTACCAACAACTGATGCACTCAAACTCTATGTGCCACTCTCTAGTGGACAGCAATTGGTTCTCAATATATCTAACACTGTAGTCACTGAGTGGCAATGGCTAGTTACAGAAATTGATTAATAACCCAATGGTGATGTGGGCTATGATGACTGCCTTCAAGACAGAAATCCTAGTCTTCATACGCTTATAGCCTCCCACATCACACGCAGCACTTGTAATGTTACTCTTGAGGCTCCTCAGAGATAGGTTCCGATTCGGTTTCAAGTTCTTCTGTTTGGACTTTGACTGGAGGTTTAACGGGTTTTGGGCCACGTGCTAGGGCAGGATTCCGCTGCTGCCTGTTTTCTTCTCCATAAGATGCTTTTTTCCCTTTGTCAGACGAGCGATTACGGCTGGGTTTTGAGCTTTTGGGGTTGGATTCAATAGGAGGTATAGAATCCGTATTTTCGGAATTATTGTCAGTGCTTCCTTGGGACTGACGTTCCGATTTCTTGATTGGGCGTTCTACCATTGTTTATTTTTGTAAACTTATCTGTATAGTACATCAGTTTGGTGAATATAAAACTGTTAAGTAGCATTTTGTAAAGATTTTACTGTCAAAATTACTTAATGGCTATATTTATTGATTTAACCAGAAAGCAGCCATCCGACTTGATCAACAAGCTCAAAAAGCATTCATAACCAATAAGCAATTAACTTACCAAATGTTTAAATGGGTGCGTTATCAATAACGTAACGCACCCTAAAACTAATCAACAAAATCAGGTCGTGCTTTCCCTGTTGATTTCAACTTTTGTTCTAAAACTGCCCAATCTTCTTGCTCAATTAAGTTAGTCAACTCATCGAGATTGTGACGATACTGTTGCAGCGATCGCAGCAAGGCTTGACGATTATACCGGGCCATCATCACACCCAACTCTGGATTCCCACCACCCACACGACTAGTATCCCGAAAACCTGAACTAGCTAACTTTTGGGCTAATTCCAAAACATTAGGGTCAGTTTCACTCAAACAAGCAGCAATCAACGAGGAACTGACCATTACAGGTAAATGAGAAATCCAACTAACAGCGCGATCATGTTGCTCTGGTTGACAATAGTAGATTTTAGCCCCAAGCGATCGCACAATCTCTTCCACAACCGTAATTGCACTAATTGGTGTTGTATTTGTCGGTGTTAGTACATAAGGTTTATCAACAAATAAATGTCGCTGTGCAGCTTCTATGCCACTGTCTGTCCTTCCTGCCATTGGGTGACCGCCGATAAAATTATCCCAGAGGGGAGAAATTGCCTTAACTATCTCTGCTTTCGCCGATCCCACATCAGTTACCACAGTAGCGGCAGACAAATGAGCGATCATTTGCTCAAATTGGGGCACAATAAGCGCTAGAGGTGTACAAATAAATACAACCTCTGCGGCTGCCAATAGGCTCAGATCAACGGATGCTTGATCAACACTTCCCAGAGCAACTGCCTTTTGACAGGTGGCTTCACGGCGACTGACTCCTAAGATATGATGTCCTTGCGATCGCAAATCAAAACCCAAAGATCCGCCTATCAGTCCCAGTCCTAAAATCCCAATATTCATTTTTGATTTTGACATTCCGTTTTTATGACTTTACCAACTATTAAAGTTGGCATCCAAGGGGTAGCATCAATGACTGTAGAGGAATTACTGGAACAATACGCAGCAGGAGTCTTAAACTTTAATGGTGTTGACCTTGCGGAAGCTAACCTAAGTGGGGCCAAACTCAGTGGGGTGAATCTTAGCAATGCTAATTTGAGTATAGTCAACCTGAGCGGCGCGAATTTGAGTGAAGCTAACTTGAGCAATGCCAAGCTGAATGTAGCAAGACTAAGTGGCGCGAATTTATGTAGCGCCATCTTGAACAACGCTAGTCTCAACGTCGCTAATTTGATTCGAGCGGATCTAAGTCGCGCTCAACTTAGAGGAGCTTTATTGATTCGTGCCGAGTTAATTCGTGCTGATCTAAGTCGCGCCGACCTGTTGGAGGCTAATCTCACCAGCGCCGATCTGCGAGAAGCAACACTCCGCCAAGCGAATCTCCGCCACGCTAACTTGAGTGAGGCGGTCTTGAAAGGCGGTTCTTTGACGGGAGCCAACTTGGAAATGGCTAACTTAAATGCTAGCGACCTCAGTCGTTGTGACTTGAGCGGTGCAAATTTGCGAGACACCGAACTCAGACAAGCGAATCTCAGCCATACTAACTTGAGCGGAGCAGATTTGAGTGGAGCGAATCTCCGGTGGGCAGATTTGAGCGGCGCAAATCTTCGGTGGGCAGATTTGAGCGGCGCAAAGTTGAGCGGGGCTACTTTAATTGGCGCAGATTTAAGCAATGCTAATTTAACGAATACAGTTTTCATCCACGCAAATTTAACTCAGGTCAAATTAATTAGGGCGGAATGGATTGGTGCTGACTTAACAGGAGCAACTTTAACAGGAGCAAAGCTTTATGCCACCTCCAGGTTTGGTTTAAAAACCGAAGGCATGATTTGTGAATGGGTTGATCTTAGCCCCGCAGGCGATCGCTCCATTATCCAAAACTTCCATGCCGAAGACTCACGAGATTTTTTTAACGAAACACCGCCAACAATCAGAATTATTGTTGACGCAGCCCTAGAACACGAAGCCAATTTTGCTCTTGCTGGTGCTTATTATCAAATTGCTCAAGAATACCGGGGGCTGAAACAACCCCCAAGTATGGAAAGTGGGCGTCGTCGAACTGTTTTCACATTTCATCTAGATAGTGATGAAGCATTATTTCCTACTGCTTACATTGTGATTCTTCCCTTTCTAGATGCGGTATCTACCCAAAAGAATATTTCCAGAATGGTGGAAATGATTAACAATGAAGTTGTTGTAAACCAAAATTTAAAATCGCTAAAATCACCCCAAAGCGTGAAAGAATTAAGTATTCTTATAGAGCAAGCGATGAGTCAGGCTACAACAATTAAACAGATGAAAAAAAATATCGAAGTAGCTGCAAAGTTAAATTTTTGTAAAGCGCCAACCCAAATAATTTTAACGAATTCCAGCGCCCAGACTTTGATTGCCCATGACAATCCTCACTTTGGAAAAAGATTTATTAATCGCTCTGCTCTCAATGCTTCAGCTTATGATGATACATCTAGTGAAGCAACAAAATATATATTGCCTTCGTTGAATATGGTTATGGATTTTGTCAAAGGATTTCACAATATCAATATTAGTTATTAGGCATGGGGCATGGGGCATTGGTCATTGGTCATTAGTTATTGGCCATTAATTATTAAACTAATATCTAATGAAGAAAATAAAATTTGGAGGAAAGAATGCGCGATACCTTTAATAGAATGATTGGTCGAACTCGCTATGTAGTCTTTCGCTTATTTCTGCACTTAGGGGGAGGTGAGGTAGCACCAATTTTGGGAGTATTAAATAGTGCAGGACGAGATGCGATCGATGCCGATGGTGATTTAGAAATTTTAGGAGAAGGATTGGTAGAAATTAGCCAAACCTTACTGCAATACGATGAATATTGGCTTTCTGCTGCTAACGAAGGTGACGTATTTTTTGATGAAGGCGAGGCAGGAGATTACGTGAATGAATTATTTACTGACTCTGCCCAAAGATATCTCAGCGAACCAGATTACAGTTCTGACTCTGGATTGAATGAACCTTTATCTATACCTGTAACCCGCAATGTCATTGTGATGCTAACAGTAGCTTATGAAGGAGAAGTACTAGAGCTAGAAACTGATCTGTCTAACGTTCAGGCACTTAAGGAAGGATTGAAAGCATTGATAAATTTGCATTATAAACATAGATTGAAGGCAATCCAAGTACATTTTTCGCCAGCACAATTAGGCGATGAACTCACTAGCGACCAACTGTTGCAATATTATCCAGAATTGATTCCTTTGTAATGTGTTGGGTAGTCCCTACTTACTACTCACATCGAGAAATTGTTAAGCTTGGAGATAGGACAATAATCCAATGATCATGACCATAGTGCGTAAATTTACAGCCGTTTTTTTAGCTATGAGTTTGTGCCTGACAACAGTGGCCTGTGGGGGAGGAGAGCAAAATACTACTACCCCTCCAGCTAAGAATGTTAGCCAAACTTCTCCTAACACCAAGCTGAGTGACGGAGAGTATCAAATACAGCAAGCTACATACGACGATGGAACTGGTGAGTACAGCCTGTTTTTACTTAACAATAATCCCCCAACCTTTGCAACCGAAAATTTGCAAATGGCACGGTTAACTGATGATGAAATCAAGCAGGGCAAGAAAACCTATCTGAAGGTAGACAAAGGTCAACCGATTTTATATTTGACGGAAGATTTTAAAATCGAGTACGTCCACAACGTTACCGAGAATAAAGTTAATCCTCAAACAGGGCAACAAGAGACGGTTGTAGTCCGTCGAGAAAATAACTTCTGGGCACCATTTGCGGGGTCTGTAGCTGGTAGCTTGGCCGGTCAGGCAATTGGTAGTATGTTGTTTAGACCCCAGTATTATGTACCCCCTGTCTATCAATCAGGACAAGGATTAAGTGGCTTCGGTGGATACGGTGGAAGTTATGGCCAAGCAGTTCAAAGCTACCAAAGCCGCTACAATACACAACCCGCAGCCGTGAGGAATCGCACTACGTTCCGCAATACAGGGACAATTAGAAGGTCATATCCTGGTAATTCAACTGTACGCAATGCACCGCGTAGCACTACTGGTAATAACCGTCCTTCTGGTTCTGGTTTTGGTGGTAGCACGTTGCGACCCTCTGGCAGAGCTACTTCACCCAGACGCAGTTCTGGTAGTAGTTTTGGTAGCGGACGTAGTTCAGCACCCCGCCGCTCAACTGGTTTTGGCAGCAGACGCCGTTAGAAAATTCTAAATTCAATAAATAGACTGCCTAAAAAGTGAAGGTAGTGTGTTGCATAAAGAAGTCGGAGGCTAACAAGTTAACCCTCCGGCTTCTATTTTTATATGCAATTGGTGACGATTAATTATGAATTATTCAGTAAAATAATATGAAATACTAAATACAAATATTGCTAATAGAACAGGAACCATTTTATTAAAGTCTATTTGCTTTTTTTGAACCATTTCTAAACAAGCCATCGGAATCATTAAAGGCCAGAAGATAGTTGTGACCAAAAACATTACAACCGATAAAAATTTGTCTTCTGGAGTGGAAGCAGGATGACGTAGGGAGAATATTAACCAATTTATTAAAAAATAGCATGTCATTAACAGGTAACCAATAGTTAAAGTCAGTTGTATCTGATTCATTGTAAGTACTCCTGAAGTTATTTGAGCTTTACTATAGCCCAATACAGATAGCACAGATACTCGTAGGTACACGACAATGCCTTGTCCCTAGCCAGTACTCATTCAAATGAGAATCGCTATAAATTTTCTAGCGTTGCAGAGAAAGCGCGATAATTTGGCAACTTCTAAAATTCCCCACCCTGCCTCCCCTGCTCCCCTTCCTCACCCGCCGACATGAACGCCAGGACGCATCTGGGGATTCTTTTCAGCCCGACGGAGCACTTCACGGGTGACCACAGCAATATCACCTTCCCCAAACAAGATAAAACGTAGTAAATATTGTATGGGGTTGCCCTCAGCCCAGCCGAAGTAGGCATGGGGAATCTTACCTGTTTGGTCACGAATATAAAGCAGTAAAGCCGCGATCGCATTAGGTACTGCTGCACTCTCAGCCCGAAGGATGCGGTAATCACCAACTTGCACCCCTTTTACATTGATGACATCTGCAAATTCCGATGCATCTGATACCTGAATCTCTAGAAACAGAATTGGATCGTTGGGTGGAATATGGTTGTCCTCGCGTACCTCTTTCTCTTTTAAAAAATACTCTTGGACATCACCTGCATTCAATCGATTAGCAATTAGCCGTATTACTCCCTGGCTCTCTTCGGCAAGGAATTGACTAGCAAGTTCGTCAACTTCGATTCGCTCTGCTCGCAGTTCTGTTGAACGCCAAACACGAGAAACTAGCGAGGTAAAAATGATCGCACCGATGAAAAAACCAGCGATCCTAATGCCTTCTGGTCTTTCGATGATATTAACAACAGTCGTATATAAAAATAACAGTGTGATAGTTGCAAATACTAGTCTTGCCCGCTTCTGTCTGTGACGGTGGGCTGATAAGGTTACGGCAAAGGCGGCTGAGGTAATTAGCACAAGCACACCAGTTGCATAAGCCCCACCTTGGGCTTCCACATTTGCTCTGAAGATAATTGTGACAACAAAGGCGATCGCTGTGTAGACTAATACTAAAGGTCGCGTTGCTCGGGCCCAATTGGGTGCCATGCCATAGCGTGGTAGGTAGCGAGGCACAATATTCAGCAACCCTGCCATTGCAGATGCACCTGCAAACCACAAAATCGAAATAGTACTTAAATCATAAATTGTGCCAAAGGCATTGCCTAGATGCAGATGTGCCAGGTAAGCAAGGGCCCGTCCATTAGCTTTGCCCCCAGATGCAAATTCTGCGGTTGGAATCAGTAGAGTAGTTATAAAGCTAGTGGTGAGCAAAAAGAAGCTCATAATCACAGCAGCAGTGGTAAGCAGCTTGCGTGTATTTTGAATCCGCCCCTTGGGATGCTGCGGAGTGTTGCTACTACCTTTGACTAGGGGCATAACGGTCACGCCAGTCTCAAAACCTGATAATCCCAGCGCCAGCTTGGGGAATATGAGCAGAGATATGCCAATAAGTATCAAAGGGTTGGAATGGCGGGCAAAAAGTGCAGTCTGCCAGTTAGCGATCGCTTCCGGGTGAGTTAAAATCTGATAGAAACCGACGCTAACGACAATGAAGTTTAACAGTAGATAAACTCCTACCAAAAAGACTGCAATCCCAATCGCTTCTCGGAAACCTCTCAAGAAAACTGCGCCTAGTAATACAACTAATATCAGAGTGATTGCGATCGTCTGATTGTGAAGCCAATGTGGGGTAAGCGGATTTTCGATAATATGGGCTGTGGCATCGGCAGCTGACAAGGTAATGGTAATAATAAAGTCAGTAGCTACAAAGCCGAGTAAGCACAGCACAAGTAATTTGCCTTGCCACCAAGGGAGCAAACGCTCTAACATTGCGATCGACCCTTCACCATGAGGGCTTTCGGCAGCAATGCGCCGATAGATTGGCAATGCTCCAAAGAGCGTCAGCAAAACTAGAATTAGGGTAGCTATCGGAGAAAGAGCGCCAGCCGCCAGTGCTGCAATCCCAGGTTGATAGCCAAGGGTTGAGAAATAATCTACACCAGTCAAGCACATCACCTGCCACCAAGGATGTTGGCGATGTGGTTCTTCCTTGCGGTAAGGCCCTTCCTTTTCTCCTCGGTCTTCTTCAAGCAACCAGTGGATTAACTGGTTACTGAGCCGTTTTGTTGAAACAATTGATTTAGCCATCAAATACGATTGTGTTGCAAAAGTTGGCTTTGTGGTTTATGAAAATTTTCAACTATAAACATATAGCACTATTATTGTAGATTAAGCATACTGTGCAATTTACAAAATAATAGTAGTTCTTTGTAGCCATTTGGCGTATCAATATCAATATATCTATTGCAACTTATGGTATATAAATAATCAATCTTATTAAGTATATTTCTTAATTAGCATCTTAGAACCTTCAAGCTACATCAGTTATAAAAAAAGGGTAATGCTAGGTAAGGCAGCTACGCAATTAAAAAATCTCTTCTAGCAAGTTGTTTTAAAAGCCACGAAAGGAATAATATTGGTATTCTGACTTAGCCATTTCGATTTTGTAGAAACTAGCAAACAGGCGAACATTATTCATCTTTTACATAGGCTGGATTTGGATAGTATTAAAAATTTTATGCTTGAAGTAAGCCTATAAATATTAATAATGACAAATTATAATTATTGCCTGTATAGTGCGGTTGTACAAATATTATCTATGGAAGACTTTATCACAGAAAGGAGTATTTTGTTGTGTAGATGATCTAGTCACCACAATAAACATTTAAAATCTCTAGCAGATGAGTAGGTAGATTGGTATGAGTGAAACTACAGAAACGATTTTCAGCAAAATCATTCGGCGGGAAATTCCCGTTGATATTGTTTATGAGGATGATTTAGCCCTGGCATTCAAAGACATCCACCCCCAAGCGCCTGTTCACATCCTCGTCATTCCCAAAAAACCCATTCCCACACTAGCTGATGCTGAATCTCAGGATCATGCTGTATTGGGGCATCTTTTGTTAACCGCCAAACGTGTTGCAAAAGAAGCTGGACTGGAAAACGGTTATCGAGTTGTCATCAACACTGGTGATGATGGTGGTCAGACAGTCTACCACTTACATCTGCATATTTTAGGAGGGCGGCAGTTGAGCTGGCCGCCTGGTTGATAAAACCATAAAACCGGATGAATTGTGTCTCTAGACGCGATTCATCACTAAAAATCAGTGTAATAATCAATACCTGTATAAAATTTCTTGACAAACCTCAATTTTGCTTCTAAATATAGTGAACATTGGGCAGATGTCATCAACCAGGCTAACCTGGGTATGGAAGTAATGCACAATCACAATGCTTACAACTTCCCCCTAGATTTGGCTGCTGGTGATGTTGATCTTGTTGCTCTTACCGCTTCTGCTATCAACGGATAATTGGGAAGTTTAGCCGAATCAAAAAGCGCTCTCCCATATTATTAGGAGGGCGCTTTTGTTTTTAGATGTATCGAAAACAGAAACCTTTTATAGTTCAATGTTGAGAAGAATGGACAATCACAGTCGTAATTTATCTTAAATGCTGACTTTTAGACAAGCAGAGCTAGCTTTTTCTTGTCAAACTCTTCACGAGTAATGATTCCAGCATCTCTAGCATTTTCAAGCTGCTTGATTTTACCCCCAAGTTCGGATTCTCTCTGAATCGTTGCCTTCTTGCTCTCGTACTCCTCTTGTGTAATAATCCCGGCAGCGAGAGCAGCATTGAGTTTAGAAATTTGGACATCTAATTCCGAATTAGAAGGCTCTCGCATCAATTCAGCCTTCTTCATTTCAAATTCACCTTGGGTTAAAATTCCTGCATCAAGCAAGCTCTTAAGTTGTATCAACTTTCCTTCAGTCTCGGCATTTTGGTAACTAACTCGCATTTGACCTTCAATTTATAGCTTCTTAGCATTGTATGCAACCTCATCAATAAAACCTTGGTCGTAGGCATTTTTAAGCTGCTTAATTTTCTCTTCCAAGGTGTTTTTAGTCTTGACAACAACTAACTCTTGAAGAGACTTAGCTTTTTCCCCAAACATAACCTTCTGGTCAATAAAATTCCACAAATCACCCTCAATCTTCTTTGACCAGCCTACGGCAAGACCACTAACAAGCAGAGTGACACCACCCGTCAATACTGCCGCAACACCACCAGCAGCTAAATTCGATGCCCATTCTCCAGTGCTAAGTTCCACAGAGAAATCTTTTGGTTGTCCTTGAATCAAAACGTTGAATGCTCTAGATGCACCAACTGCTTTCCGCCACATCTCAGTTTTTGCAGCTTGTAATAACCAAGTTCCATCTGTTTTATTGCTCTGTATCTGATACCCTTGTTCACTAAACCAGGTTTCAATATCTCTCAATAAGGCATCTAGATTACGGTCTTTATCTTGGTAGGTCTTCTTAGTCATAGTATGTTCTTTCTCAATTCTTACTGTCTAGCCAGAGATTTTTCAGGCTATCTTGCTTATGATTCCCTAAATAATTGCACCAACTTTTATGACGTGGTTTTTTGCAGTGCAGCTGGGCTGTGCAGATCCCGCTTGACATTTGATAAATTAAATGACTACTCCAAAATCCTGTAGGAATGTCATCATAGTTAAGGTAAAAACATTCTGGAGATAAGACAACGGTTTACGCACGCCCTTTAGCACGGTTAATTGAGCAATTGCAACGCCTACCAGGAGTTGGCCCCAAATCTGCCCAACGACTGGCTTTGCATATTTTAAAGCGACCAGAAGCAGAAGTAGAAGCTTTGGCACAAGCGCTGATTGAGGCAAAAAAACAGATCGGCTTGTGTTCTGTTTGCTTTCACTTGTCTGCTGAACCTGTTTGTGAAATTTGCCGTAATGTCAACCGTGACAACAATACTATCTGTGTCGTAGCAGATCCTCGTGATGTGATTGCGCTGGAAAAAACCCGCGAGTACAAAGGCAAATATCACGTTTTGGGTGGGGTGATTTCTCCAATTGATGGAATTGGGCCAGAACAATTAACTATAGTGCCTTTGCAGCGCCGGGTGAATCAGCAAAAACCTCAAGAAGTTATTCTGGCAATTAGTCCGAGTGTAGAAGGAGAAACAACAACACTGTATATCGGTCAGCTATTGAAACCATTTACCAAGGTAACGCGGATTGCCTTTGGTTTGCCTGTAGGTGGTGATTTGGAGTACGCCGACGAAGTGACCCTGGCAAGGGCATTGGAAGGACGCAGGGAGCTAGATTAGGCTTAATTAAGAGTTATAAACCAATACGCAACCCAACAAAGCCCGGAAATGTTGGGTTACCCTGCGCGGATATTGCTACGTTCTTCAACTTAACCTATTAATTATTATTTATGAATCATTTTGAATAAGTTTCAAAAGATTAATTCGGTTTACCTGTAATCGTGAATGCTGCCCAGTAGTAAGGATGATTATAAAGATTTTTATCTGATGCCATTTTACTATTTCTATATAGTTGTGTCGCTAAATAAGTTTGAATTCGTAATTCTTCAGGATGCAGATTATTCAAGATATCTTCATACCATTTTGTCAGTTCCCCAGCAGTTAGTTCTTTCAGCCATCGTATTGCCTCAGCTAGGGCAGTAACTGCTGACTTATTAGGCTGTAATCTTCTATAGAACTCTATCATCACCAAGGCACTAGCCGAAGATTCTACACTCCAGAGAGTACTCACTACATGAGGAACGCCCTGACTCACAAAACCAGTCACTAAACTTATATATTCGCTGCTGATAGTGTGGTTGCTAGTACTTAAATTTTCACAGGCAGATAGAGTAATCAGGTTGTAACTTCCTAGATTTTGTTGGCAGATTTCATCTAGAGTAAGTCTGTCTTCGCCTGCTAATGTTAATTCTGACTTTTTAGGTTCAGCTAAATTATTAGTTACACGACCCGTAAAATGAAAGATGTTGTAATTATCAAACAAAGCATTTTCGACAATATCTTTTGTAGCTTCTGATCCCTGAATTCGTTGGATATTATTGAACATCTGACTAATAACTTCAGACTCAAGTTTGGCAAATTTAAGTGTGGGAGAACCTGTACTCTCAGGATGTTCAACACTTAGCAATAATTGATTTTGCCACTGCCAAATATCTTCAGTTCTTATTGATAAACCTATTTGGGCACTAGGTAGATAGGTAACAGGGAAATTTGACTCCACATTCGGCAACTCTTCCTGTGATGGGGAAGAAAGATGGAAAAGGGTATGAATGGGCAATCTGTACAAATCACGGTGAGGAATTAAAACCAGTTGGGTGATGCCTTCGAGTTCCTGTGCAATTGTGGAAATATTTAATATTTCATACAGTTGCAACAGCTTCTGTTCCATATCAACTCGCCAAGAATGCTGACTTTTACTTTCTTTATCTTGTGATGTGGTGCGATATTCTTGATATTGTTGCTCCCAATCTTCTAGCCAAGTTTCAAATTCAATTAGGCGTTGCACTGCTTCGGGTAAGGGTAATTCATTTAGAAGAATTGCATCTTCTCCTAAAGGTATTGCCCCAGCATCTTGCATGGGTGTAAATAGGAGGATCGGTGATGGCGCTTGGTCTTTGAGAATGAAGGTATGTAGGGCAACTGGACTAATATGCCAGTAAATAATTGCTGTTGTGGGATTGAATAGCTGTTGAATCGCCCCATAATAAGGTGAGTAAATATTATCATTCCAACCAGAAAGCAGCCAGTTTAAACAAGCATTTTTACCTTGTTCGGCAATTTCCCAAGCTTCAACTAAATCACCGGACTCTACGGCTAAATCAACTGCCAATTGATCAAAGCCTGCAAATTTTAAAGCTAGCTGTTTTTTGCTTTCGTCTGAGCGAGTTTCTTCACTTAGTAATTGCCGCAATAAATCTGTACCACGTTGCAGTAATTCTTGAACTTGTGTTGTTTGTCCCAAACCCATCAGCACTTTGCTTAGAGATTGCAGAACTTCTAGGTGCAAGTGGGGAAAGTATTCTAATGTGAGGGTTAACAGCGCCTGGTGATACTCAGATGCGGCTTTGCGCCAATAATCGCGGGGATTGGTATGTTTTTTGCCTTGCTCATAGTAAGTATTAGCGATCGCAAAATGCAATCTACCCCAACCTTCTGGGTGGGTATCTGTCCGCAGATGCTTTAACCCTTCTTCGTAACTGGCTAATTTTCCTTCGTAGCCGACCTGTTGTAAGGCGGGATTTGTCGCTGTGATACTACTCGACAAGTTCAGTAAGGCGTCAGAATCTACTAAATTACCGATCGCAGTTCCCCTACCAATCCAAGCTTCCCAATAGTCTTGTTTAATTTGCAAAGCACTGTCATAGCAGGCGATCGCTTCGGCAAATTGTTCTAAATAAAACAATGCTACTGCCTGATTATACCAAGCTAGGTGGAAGTCGGGTTTAATGGCGATCGCTTGCCGATAGGAGGCGATCGCTTCTTGGCGGCGGCCTAAGTTGTCTAAGGCTATACCCCGGTTGTACCAAGCTAAGTAGAAGTCGGCTTGAACTGACAGTGCTTTATCCCAGGAGGCGATCGCTTCTGACCACTTTCCTAAATTAAACAGCACTACACCCCGGTCTATCCAAACTTCGTGATACTCTGGGTCAATTTCTATAGCTCTGTCGTAAGATATAATCGCCTCTGTAAATTGTTCGCCGACAGCTAGGGCTATACCACGGTGATACCAGTTTTCCTGGTCTTCTGGTTCCAGATGTAACGCTTGGTCATAACTAGAAATAGCTTCGGGTAGCCAACCTAACTTCAGCAGTGCCAAACCCTTGCTAGCCCAAGCTTCTTGGTAATCTGGTTTGATTTCTATGGCTTTGTCAAAAGAAGCGATCGCTTCTTCAAAATATCCTAATTCTCCCAGAGTTCCACCCCGGTTGTACCAAGCTTTGTAGAAGTCGGGCTTCAGTTGTGTGGCGGTTTCGTAAGATGCGATCGCTTCATCAAAACGTTCTAAATGGAACAGCGTCAAGCCTCGGTTAAACCAATATTCTGAAAATTTAGGTTGAAGTTCAATAGCTTGATCGTAAGATGCGATCGCACCCAACAAATCACCTGTTTTTGCTTGCTGAAGACCTTGGTAAAACCACCCTTGAGCGTTGGTAATCGGATTATCGCTATGTCGCTCAATAATACCTGGGGAACTTGGGGTACTACCTTGAACAGCCAAGTTAGAAGCAAGTTGCTGGATTAAATTGGTACTTTGATCCAACCTTACCCACAACTCATCCAGGGTATAAGCCACATTTGCCTCTAAATTCGTCAGAGTGTTATCCCAGGTTTCTTCCGAAGCAGATGTTGTTAATTCAGTTCTTTGCCTAGTGGAAAGGAGATTTGCTCTTGTTGTAATTGGAGTAACCTCCTCTTCATCACCGAACTTTAGTTGGGCTAATGAGGTGATTGAATCTTCGGCTGCGGGGAGAGGGACATTTTCGAGGATCGTGGGTTGGGTTTCCCTTTCAGACTCCAATGCCATTTCCTCTAAATTCTCGGACAATCTTTCCTCAAAAGTGGCATTTTCAGGCGTTGGCGTTATTGGTTCAATATCGGGCGCATCATATTCCCATAACTCTTCACCTAAGCTACGAATTAGCTCTTGTCCAGGCGAAGTTGGGAGAATTTCTTCATGGGTTGTGATTTCGACAACATCTGGCTCATGATAATCCCATAACTGCTCGCCCAAATTGCGAATCAGTTGTTGCCCAGGAGTGGTTTCTATGACATTTGGCTGATCATACTCCCATAACTGTTCGCCGAAATCGCGGATTAGTTCTTGCCCAGGAGTAGTTTCTACCTCTTCTTGCGTGTGATTGTCCTCATACTCTATCTGTGTAGGTAAGTTTTGCATCAGCCGGATGCCAATGTCATAAGCAACATCGCCAATTCTACCAACACCAAGTTCCCCCAATTGCACCATCTTTGTTGCTAAAAGAGGATCTGACGTAGGTGAAGCTAGCAAGCTTTCGCCAAACATCACCAACCAATCTATCCAGCGTTCAAGCGGAACCCGATTTTCGATTCGTTGCAGAAACCTCAATGCCCACTGTCGTCCTCTTGCTTGATGCACGCCTTCTAACAATTGGATAAATAATTGTTCCAGATCCGCATTGGTTAATTCTGGTAGTACCTCCACCAGATTGTGTCCTCTCGTACCCTTGAGAGAATTACCCTGCTTACTTTCAAGGAGGCGCTTTAAAAACCTTTTAAGCGACTGCGATATCCGCCTGAGCATCTGCCACACTCTTGGATTTTGTTTTTCTAGATTGTAGCCATCGTTGTGTTAAAAAAATCATCAATTACGTAAAAATCCATTAGATCAGGACAGCGCTTTCGTCGCAAATTAGCAAAAAATATACCAAACTACAAGAGCATAGCATTACAACGTTACAATTCCCAGATTCAACTCTTGGTTTTGACTTTGCGAAGCAGTTAATTTTCTGTTTGCTCTGTAGTCAATTGACCAGCAGGATATAATTGATTAATCAATGCCTGGACAAGCACTTCTGGGTCATCCGTCTCAACGGCAAGCTGTTGAGCAATCTGCTGGCGTAAGTTTTCATCCTGCTGTAACATCACAAACAACTCTTCTAGGGTAACAGTTTGGTATTCTCCTTCTGGAAGGTTTTCTGGGGCATCTGCTGACTCTGATATCGGGGCGGTTGGCTCAGATGGCAAAGTCGTGCTGAGAACATCTGGCCCTTCATATTCCCAAATTGGCTCACCTTGATTGCGTGTCAACAACTGCATCCCAATACTATAGGCAACATCTCCGATTTCTCCGATGCCCAACTCACCCAGTTGCACTAACCGCGCAGCTATTTCATTATTGGGCGTGGGTGATGCCAGCAATCTTTCACCCAAGCGTCCTAACCACTCAACCCAGCGTTCAGTTGGGATGCGATGTTCAATATTATGCAACCACTTCCGGGCCCACTCTTCCCCTCGTGCTTGATGTACTCCTTCCAACAGTTCGTTGAAGAGAAATTCCAGATCCGTATCGCTTAGGGGTGGTGCTGGTTTTCTTTCCACATTCGCCCTAGATTTTGAAACAGTCTGTTTTCCACCAAACAAGCTCTGAAAGAGCTTTTTGAACCATTGAAATAGCCGCTTGAGCATCTGCTGCACCATCGAGTTTTGCTTATCTTAAAATTGTAGCGATCGCACTGGGCTATGGCGCTAGTTCATTCAATAAAATGTATAGTCATTAGTCAAGAGTTATTCTCTCCCGCTCAAAAACAACTTCCCCTGCTTCCTCATCTCCCTACCTTGTTAGTAGAACAAATGTACTAAATGCTATGCTATAATTCCGATATATTGATGTTGAAATCATAGTAAAAAATATGATCTACTTGCTTGCTCTCCTGAGTGCCGAAATTAACAGCATTAGTTGAGTGTAAGCAGTATGCCGGCATCGATAAACAAAGCAGGTACGAGAGTTTAAAATAATTGAATCCCAAACTCGACTCGGTGCTAGTAATTAACTTTGAAAGGCATTGAAGTCTATTTTTCCATGTCTTACGAACCCCTGCACCACAAATATCGCCCCAAAAGTTTTGCTGAACTGGTGGGCCAAGAGGCGATCGCTACCACCCTCACGAACGCGATCGGCACATCCAAAATTGCCCCCGCCTATTTATTCACTGGGCCCAGAGGTACGGGGAAAACTTCTAGTGCCCGGATTCTGGCTAAATCTCTCAATTGTCTCAAAAGTGACAAGCCCACTGCTGAACCCTGTGGCGTGTGTGAAGTTTGTCAGGGGATCACCAAGGGCTACGCCTTAGACATAATTGAAATTGACGCTGCCAGTAATACTGGTGTCGATAATATCCGCGAGTTGATTGAAAAAGCCCAGTTTGCTCCTGTGCAGTGTCGTTATAAGGTTTATGTAATCGATGAGTGCTTAACTGGAGATTCTCTGGTTTTGACTGATGAGGGACTTCAAAGAATTGATGATCCTAAAATTAAAGACAAGAAGGTTCTGAGTTACAACGACTCATTAAGTAAGTGGGAGTTCAAGAAAGTTGTTAGGTGGTTAGATCAAGGAGAACGGCAAACCCTGGTTATCAAAACAACTAACCGAGAAATTAGATGTACGGGTAATCATTTAATTAGGACAAACCAGGGATGGCTACCAGCAAAAGACGTAAAAGAAGGAGTGAAGATACTATCCCCTGTGAATGTGGATGCGGCATCCTCATTTACAAATTTGGTATCGACGGACGTACCCGAAGATTTGTTAGCGGACACCAGTTTAAAGGCAATACATCTGGGCAAAAATCATACGACCTGGAATCTATCCTTAAACAAGCTGAATTACTCCGACCTTTCTGTGCTTGCGGGTGTGGAGAAAAGCTCGATATCCCAACCTTTTTACAAAAAAAATGGCTGGCAGACCTTAAACAATATTCCATCCCCTCGATGGATTACAAATTTGGAGACAGTCGAATCTGTTCACCTCGCTGGGGTTGAGCGAGTTTATGACATTGAAGTAGCAGATAATCATAATTTTGTGGCAAATGGACTTTTAGTTCATAATTGCCACATGCTCAGTACCCAAGCATTCAACGCGTTACTTAAAACCCTAGAAGAACCACCTAAACACGTAGTTTTTGTATTAGCGACAACAGACCCGCAACGGGTTTTACCAACGATTATTTCACGCTGTCAAAGGTTTGATTTTAGACGCATTCAATTAGAGGCGATGGTTAAGCATTTAAGTGCGATCGCATCTAAAGAAAATATTCATATTTCACCCGACGCTGTAACCTTGGTAGGCCAACTTGCTCAGGGAGGGTTACGGGATGCCGAAAGTTTACTTGACCAATTGGGTTTATTAGCAGGTGAAGTGACCCCGGATAGAGTTTGGGATTTAGTGGGGACAGTAAGCGAACATGACTTGTTGGGGCTTCTAAATGCGATCGCTCAAGATAAACCCGAAGCTGTTCTAGACTGTACCAACAAAATTCTTGATCGTGGTCGAGAACCCCTAACTCTTCTGCAAAATCTTGCCGCCTTCTACCGCGATTTACTCATTGCTAAAACCGCACCTAATCGTCATGATTTGGTTGCTTGTACTCAACAAACCTGGACAACGCTAGTTGAGTTTGCTCAATACTTCGATATGAGCGCGATTTTGGTAGGACAGGAACACCTGCGAAAAGCTGAAGTGCAAATTAAAAATAGCACCCAGCCGCGTTTGTGGTTGGAAGTGGCATTACTAGGATTGTTACCCAGTGCGAATATTCAGCTACAAACTCCAAGTGTTCCGCCGCGAGTTAACACACCTGCTGTATCTCCAAGCTATCCTCCAGCAGTTGCCCAAAATCATGTAGTCTCTCCTTTACCTGTAGCTGAACCGCAAACAAATCATAATTCTGCGCTTCTGCGCGAGACGCTGCACGAACAACAAGGCTCAGTGACTACAAACCATCATCTAGCGACTGCCCAAAATCAGCCCGTCACTTCATCTCCCCCAGTTGAACGGCAAACAAATCACAATTCTGTTGCTAACTTAGTTTCACCACCAACCCCAGAACCTGTAGCTGTTCCTGTGCCACCTGCGAATGTTGAACCAGTAACTTCAGAAGTTGTTGAGGAAGCAGAATATGACTTAACTCAGGTTTGGCAACAGGTGCTTGCTAACCTCCAGCCAAAATCAAGGCAAGAAATGCTGCGTCAAATGAGCCAACTCGTAGAGTTCGACGGTGTTGTGGCGCGAATTGCGATCAAACAGGCATGGTATGACAAGGGGAAATCTTATCTACCAATGATTACGGCAGCTTTCCAGCAGACTTTCCAGCGTGAAATCCAGATAAATTTAGAAAAAGGAAGTTCTTCAAACTCTACCTCAGCTAAAAAAAATCTTCCCCCAAAAGACTCTACTCGCCCTCAGCAGCCACCAACTCCCAGTTATAACCAGCAAATTCCGCCTCCAGCGCCAGTACCGCAGCCAGTAACTCCATCACCAGCACCACAAAAAACCGAGTTGGCAGCAAAGAACGGAAATGGAGTCAATGGAAATGGAGTCAATGGACATGGAGTAAATAGAAATGGTGTAAATGGAAATGGGGCGCAAACTTTGCCTCCACCGCCACAGCCAACACCTACACCTGATTGGGAAGTTGATGAAGTAGCGATCGCAGCTCAACGTCTAGCAGAATTTTTCAACGGACAAATTATTCGTTTCGCAGAAGATTCACCAGAATTCTCCGATTCCATAACTTCATCTGAATGGGTAGAGGAATCAGATGTGGATGATGAATAAAAAAATGCAAAATTACTAAAAATAATTTTGCATTTTAAATTTTAAATTTAAAATTTTAAATTCCCTAAAAGGGCTATTCCCCATTCCCCGTATGCAAGGTTTTCACCCATTTTAGCCGCTTTGGTCTTACCGACATCCGGGCAGTAGTACTGCTCATGACGACTAACCAGTGCAACATATATAAACTGCCACGCAGGGTTTGCACCAGCATCAGAAAATATGTAGAAGGTGAAAATTTCTGATCTTGACGTATGCGCCTTAGACCTGTGTACATTCCCACCATCGACATAGTAACCGACAAGCTTGTGATGGGACTTAATATTGGTGGACGATGACGGGCGATCGCCATTAATAAATCTGGGACTGCTGCTGTCGGCAAGATATACATAATCAGCATAAAAATCAGCAAATCCCAGCTTTTGCGCCATCCCATGCGGTTTTTGAGAATTAAATCCCAATAATCGAGATAGCGCTGATAACCGCCTTCTGCCCAACGGTTGCGCTGATGCCAAAGTGCGATCGCACTTGTCACTCCTTCTTCTTGCACCGCCGGATGGAAAACACACTCAATGTCCCATTTATCCAAATGTAAACGGATTGTTAAATCCAAATCATCGGTAATGGTTTCCTCGTTCCAGCCACCGCAGCTTTTCAAGGCTGAACGCCGGACAAATTGACCATTGCCCCGCAGTTCGCCAATACCACCAAGGGCAGTACGCTGTTGCTGGAACCAGGTATCAAGTGCCATTTCGGCCATTTGACCCTTAGTCCAAAAGTTTTCTTTAGCGTTGGCGATCGCTTTTCGCACCTGTACCGCCCCCACTTTTTCTCTTTGAAATAAAGGTATTACCTGTTGCAGCAAGTCTGGTGTAACTTGGGCATCAGCATCAAATACTGCCACAATGTCGCCCTTTGTCAGGGGCAATACCTGATTCAACGCCCCTGATTTGCCACCACTAGCTTCTGCTGAACGCCTTAGTACTTTCAGTTGATCGTGTTTCTGTTCTAGTTCTGCTAATAAATTTGGTGTGCTATCACTGCTGTGATCGTCAATAATCCATACTTCGTACTGCCCACCTGGATATTCCAGATTACAAAGATTTTTGACTAATTTAGCAATTACTGCTTCTTCATTTTTCGCAGCCACTAACACAGATACAAAAGGCAAATCTCCCTTTATTTCTTTTGGATAGCGACGGGATTTAGTAAACACTACCACCAAGGCATGAAAGCCTAAAATGGTGGTCAGTCCTAGAATAAATATGGAAGCCCAAGAAACTAAATGTAGAGCGATCGTGCCACTCCAGACAACAGTCAAGACTAGAGCTGCTTTGCGTCTACGACCTTGAAACCGGGATGTTAGAGACACAGGATCTGTCTCTAGCACTGACTCCTCATCTACTGATAGGTCAGACAACAAGGAGTTGAACGGATCAAGCTCTTGATAAGAATCTTCTTCGGGCCAGGAATTCGCTGGCATAGGTTAGGTTGCTTAATTCAAAGACCACTATTTGTCTACAGTTAGTAATTTTACGGACAAATATCCCTAAGCTACTTTTCCCGATATTAATCGGAATGGGCAAACTGCAATACCCGCTATCCCTAAATCAAAAGCTGCTGGGACTAACTTTTTTGTCACCGCCACTCTGGGTAATTACCTCGAATTAACCACGTTTGCTACTCTTAGACAGAGGCTTGATTCCTTTGATAGCCACTTGGCCAGGAAGCTTGTAAAATGGTGCTTTCTCCAGTGAGAACTCCAGTTTGAGCAAAGTAATAGCAAGCTAGCAACAGCTAGTTTTTGGGAGAAACAGCAATAATAACATCCATAACTTTACATTGGGGATTTTTTATGTTATTGCGCCCAGCTTTGATAAAAGTTAATGCAGCCTTATTCTAACCGAAATTTTAATATTTCTTTGCAGTAACTTCATTTTTGAGACATGGGGCATGGGGCATTGGGCATAAGGGATGAGTCTTTGAACTCCACTCCTCTGCTCCCCATGCCCTATTCCCCATTCTCCACTGTGTGCTTTAGACACATCTTTTGGGAATACTACTAACATCCAATAAGATCCCCAGTTGCCAACTAACTTAAGGAATATTTAATAATGTCTATTGACCAACTCCAGCCTGCCACTCAACAGCAAGCCAGTGTTTACTTACCTTACGTTCAGGGCACTAAGCGCAATTTCTTACCTTATGCCATCAGTCTCTATCAAAAAGGGGTCTTGGAGGGACACCGGAAGATAGAGGGCAGCGAACATGTTCCCTTCGTCGCCTCCTGGAATGTTGCTACTTTACCCTCAGACTTAACCCGTTGCCGAATTCAGTTTGATGGCAACGCTGACTTGAGTTATGAACTGATGATGGCTAGTTTTGAGTTTATTAATTTTTTAATTGAACTTATGGATAATTATAAACGTCATCGTGCGACCGATTTTTCACAACCGTTTTATCGCAAACTACTGCGAATAGACGATTGATTAAATTCAGCCGGACTTTTTCCAGTTCGGCTCGTATTTAGAAACATAATCTCCATTGCCTCTCTTCACAAGCCACTTCCTCCATTGCGTAGCTTGCTGCCGTAGGCATCGCGCAGTATCTCCAAAATTTGCTCGAGTCTTATGGACTGCTCATCAAGCTTTGCAGTGTCAATATTCAGTATTTCTGTTTGCTGAGACTGGACAGTAAGGAGTTGGGCGATGCATACGGCGGGCGAAGCCATCGCGGCGCTATATGTTTTACTCATTGTCTGCTTTTAGCCCCTGTTCAAATTCATCAACAGCCTGAATTGAATCTGAAATTGTAATGCATTCCTCTAGCAAGGAAATGTCTAATCCTGGTAGTATCTCACTTGTTGTTATTTGCTCATACCCATAGGTATCAGTGTAAACAGTGGCTTGATCTTCCTGAGAAGTGTCGCGTAGATGATATAGCTTAAACTGGTTTCTCTCCCAAAACCAAACTTCTGCAACTCCTAATCTTCGATAGATTTCCAATTGTCTTATGTTGCCACTAGTGAGAACTACTTCTATAGCTAAGCCCGGTACTTTTTTCTCTTCACCTATGCAGTAACATTCGTCTGGTTCCGCACCTGCTTTTTTTGCTTTGTTTCTAAAAGTAGAACTTCCCATAGGTACAAAACGAATACGCTTGCTGTAAAAGAAACGCTCTAAAAGCATCCCTAAATTCGTTTTGATTTTTTCATGCCTGATTGATGGCGACACTATCTCTAATATTCCATCTAAATAAGTAACACGGTAATGAGAGTTGTTTTCTAGTTTGACTAGTAGCGATTCATAGCTTTCCCAACTTACGCCACTGCTAATAAACCTTTCCTCTGGGTCGTCAGTATGTCCCAATTCTGGCTGATCAATTAGTTCTTTAAGACTGCTGACCATTGTCAATTCTCCTGTTTATCTTTTGGCGTTAGCGTAGCTCGCCGTAGGCATCGCCTCTCTTCACAGTCCACTCCCACCATTGCTTAAGCATTCTTTATTTCTTGAACCTCGCATTGACGTGAAGTCACGCGATTCCTGCTTCAATGATCTGAGCTTGAATATTTTCAGGACTTACAAGTTCTCCACAGGCGTTTAGAGCCTCCCGGATACCCACGGCGACATTAGCTGTGGTCTTTGGACAACTATCTCTTCCGGTTTCATGCCTGCGTTAATAATCGATGGCAACAGCAAAATAAAACATTTATCCCTAATGATTAGGAGTCTAGTACTAATCCAAGAATATCAAACATCCTGCCTAGATCGAAGACGATAGACTTTTTATAAGAGTAATTTTTGCAAAAGCTCGAATTTCCCAACATTTCAAAGCAGGTATGGGGCAATGGTGCGATTAAAACCGTGGCAGTGGGTAGTCTTAGCAATCCCGATCGCGTTTATCATTATTTTCTTACTGGTATCCGCCGGTTTACAAATCCATGCGTGGGGCATTAATTGGATTTGGGGTATATTCACCCTTTTATTCGTTGGTTGGCGTTGGCTGTTGGTCAAATGGACTCAACCAGCTGTTAACCAAGTTGAAGCTGTATTAGCCCAAGTCCAAGAAGAATTAGAATCGACAGCAGAGGATACAGTAAGTCCACCAGTAGGAAGTGATGTCACAAAGCTTGCAGAAGCCGCCCTTCAAGAGATTCTGCAAGCAGCACAAAGGGATCGCCCGATTTGGGAAGACTGGGCAACTTTTTGGACGCGATGCCAAAATTTGGTGGTAGCGATCGCTCATATCTACAATCCTCAAATTCAATATCCTCTGTTGAATATTTACGTCCCCCAAGCTTACGGGCTGATTCGAGGAACGGTGGATGATATGGATCGGTGGATGCAAAAGTTATCCCCTATCCTCAATCAGCTAACAGTTGGACAAGCATACCAAGCATACGAGGTTTACCAAAAGTTGGAGCCATCGGCTCGGAAATTCTGGAAAGCTTGGAACTGGGCACAGTGGGTTTTAAATCCTGTCGCGGCGGTGGCAAAACAAGCCAGCAAGGGTTCTAGTAACCAGGCAACTCAGCAATTGTTGGGGAATTTGAGCCAGTTATTTCGGGAAGCTGCCCTGAGAAACTTATGTCAGCAGGCGATCGCACTTTATGGACGTAGCACATTACCAGTTTCAGCAACCGTATCCACACCAACTCTACCCAAGGCAAAAACCCAAACACTCCGAGAAATCCTGACTCAAGCTCAACCAGCTGAAGTGGTTGAGCAAAAACCCGTGAATATTCTGCTGGTGGGGCGCACGGGATCGGGAAAAAGTAGTCTGATTAACACGCTATTTCAGGCAGATTTAGCAGCTGTTGATGTTTTGCCCAGTACCGATCGCATTCAAAACTACCAATGGCAGACTGAAAGTGGGGAAACTCTAACGCTTTGGGATACACCTGGTTATGAACAAGTCAACCGTGCCGATCTCCGAAACCTAGTGCTTGATTATGCCATCAACGCAGATTTGCTGCTGTTAGTCACCCCTGCCCTCGATCCTGCCCTGCAAATGGATGTAGACTTTTTGGAAGATATGAAAGCAGAAGTTGCAGATTTACCTGCAATAGCGATCGTCACTCAAGTAGATCGTCTGCGTCCCATCCGCGAATGGCAACCACCTTATGATTGGGAATGGGGTAATCGCCCCAAGGAAATTGCTATTCGAGAAGCTACTGAGTATCGTGCCAAACTGCTGGGAAACTTTTGTAATCTAGTTGTGCCTGTGGTTACAGGTGACAGCAAAACAAATCGAATCGCTTGGGGAGTGGAGGCGCTATCGTTGGGATTAGTAAATGCGATCGCACCTACTAAGCAACTCCGTCTCGCCCGCTTTTTACGTAACCTCGAAGCCCGCATCGTCGCTGCTGCCAAAATCATCGACCATTACACTTTCCAGATGACGACAACACAGGGACTAACGGCATTGCTCAAAAGTCCCGTTCTCCAGTTTGTTTCTACTTTATCAACGGGATCTCCAGCCCTAGCGTATATGCTGGCAGAGCAAATTCCTGTGGAACAGTTGCCGATTGTAATTGGCAAACTCCAAATGGGATATGAACTTTTCTCGCTCTTAAATACAGGTAATCTTAACCCGCTCAACTTTGAATTGCTATCCCTCTGGCCGCTATTGCGGGAAAACTCCGCTTCACCAGATCGCAACGCCTGGGCATTTGGTCACGCCCTAGTGGAGTACTGGACTCAAAATTTGACGGTTGAACAACTCCGGGAGCGATTTGAGTATTATCTCTCGATTGCCAATTGAAGAAGGCAGGAGGCAGGAGGCAGAGGGCAGGGGGCAGGGAGCAGGGAGCAGGGGGAGGGAAAGTCGTAGTGAAGTTCAGAAATTGGATAATTTATTTTTTGGAGTTCCCCAAGATGCTAAACATAAACAGGTATAAGATTTTAGGAAAAATCACATAAAAATGCTTACTGTTACTAAACCCAAGCGAATTGCAATGGCTATGCCCACCGCAGGCATCGCAATCTTTTCTTTCACTCTCTTTGTTTACACCCAAGTTGCATCAGCCGCCTTAACTTTACCCCTACGCAGCAAAAAGGGAATGGTGGTTTCAGCCCATCCCTTAGCAAGTGAGGCGGGAATTTTAATCTTACGCAAAGGTGGTAATGCAGTAGATGCAGCTGTAGCCACAACCTTTGCAATCTCGGTAGTTGAGCCTTTTTCGGCAGGAATCGGTGGCGGCGGATTTTTGCTGATGCACTCTGAGAAAACTGGCGATATGAAAGCGCTAGATTTCCGCGAACGCGCACCCCTGAAAGCTACAAGAAATATGTATCTGGATGCAGAAGGCAAAGTGCGTCCCAATGCAAGTATTAATGGTTATTTGGCAGTAGGGACACCAGGAACTGTGGCGGGACTTTATGAAGTGCATCGTCGCTATGGTAAGCTTTCTTGGCAAGAGGTGATGAAACCTGCGATCGCACTCGCTAAAAATGGCTTTATTGTTAGTAATGTAGTAACTTGGCGTTCTCTGCAAGCAAACAATCCCCGCAAGAAAGTAGTTCTCAACAATCCAGCCGCGCAAGAAATTTTCACTCGCAACGGTGAATTTTATAAACCAGGGGAGAAACTGGTGCAGCGTGATTTGGCAGGCACTTTAACAGCAGTTGGCCAAAATCCCCAAAGTTTTTACACCGGAAGTATTGCTCGGGCGATCGCTTCTGATATGGTAAAAAATGGTGGTTTAATTACTCTAGAAGACCTCAAAGCCTATAAACCAATCTGGCGTACTCCCGTTTGTGGAAACTTTCGCAAAGCTAAAATTTGCTCAATGCCACCACCATCATCGGGAGGCGTTCATCTATTGCAGATTTTAAATATTATCGCTGATACTGATTTTAAATCTTTAGGATGGCATCATCCCGATGCTTTACATTTAATGATAGAAGCAATGAAGATTGCTTACAGCGATCGCTCAGAATATTTAGGCGATCCTGATTTTGTCAAAGTTCCTGTACAAGAACTTCTCAGTTCAGCTTACGCCAAAAAACGCCGTCAAGAAATTAATATGCAAGTGGCTAGACCCTCGACCGAAGTCAAGCCAGTAGACAAAAAGACGCTACAACGTTTTAGCCAAGCTAATATTCACAAAGGGGAAGAAAATATTATCCCATCACAAACTAATACAAGCCGACATGAATCTCCTGAAACCAGTCATCTTACAGTTGTGGATGAAGAACGCAACGCTGTAAGTCTGACTTTCACGATTAATCTCAGTTTTGGTGCTGGTATAGTGACACCGGGAACTGGAATTGTTCTCAATAATGAGATGGATGACTTTGCTGTTGCGCCAGGAGTGCCTAATGCTTTTGGTTTAGTTGGTAACGATGCCAATGCCGTCGCACCCCGTAAGACTCCCTTATCCAGCATGACTCCCACAATTGTCACAGAAAATGGTCATTTCCGAATGGCAACGGGTGCGCCTGGCGGTAGCACCATCATCACCCAGGTTTTGCAAGTCATCTTAAATGTGCTGGAATACAACATGGATGTTGGTACAGCTGTTTCGGTTCCACGCATACATCATCAATGGCTTCCAGATGAGTTACGCGTTGAACCTTGGAGTTTGGATGCTCTGACTATACAAGACTTACGCAGACGGGGGCACAAAATAAAGGAAACTACTCCTTGGGGTAATATTAACGCGATCGCTGTAACATCTGATGGAACTTTAGAAGGGGCGGCTGATCCTCGCGGTGAAGGTTCTCCCAGAGGTTTGTGAGGGAGATGAGAGACTGGGAAGACGCAGGAACGCAGAGAGTAACGAATGACTAATAACTAATGACTAATGACCAATAACTACTGATTTTGGGCTGTTGACTCTACGTAGCTGCTCCTGCCAAACTCATTTGCCCGTGCGCTAGGTACTAGTGTCCAACCTGCTTTGAGAAGTTTTTGATAAGTTGCCCAACCTTTAGAACCATTTGGTATTTGATAATCTGGGACTTTAAAATGTCCAAAAGCAGTGTAAGGACGCCAAGGTTGATTGGGTTCTGTTTGCAAATACAAAATTTTCTCTCCGTTGCCACCAGACTTAGGTAACCAGCACATTTGTCGATGCATTGCAAACTCCTTTGCCTTTAGATAATAATGCATAATAACAGATTTTTGTCAAGGACATTGTCACCCTTGTGGGGTACTTTTTTGCCTAATACTTTAGACAAAGTGTAATTAAGTTCTATCCACTAAGAGTTAATTACTTAACAAGTCCTACCCTGAGAAAGCTGCTAGTCGGATACAAAAATAAACAGCTTTCTCTCACCTTCCTTGTAGGGGAGATTTTTCTAATGTTATCCGCGCTTTTTATGATTGTGTGTAACAATAACTACTGTTTTGACTAAGGTTCGCAATCTGGCTATTTGTTTTTCTGCTTACATACATAAGCGCAGATTTTGGAAACTACTTATTGAAAAGGAGGCAGAGGGCAGAAGGAATACTGCCCTCTGCCTTTCTTGTTGAATATAATACTTTAGCCTAGTTCAATAATTGTATTTTTAATTAAGCTGGAGTTGCAGTTGCGCTAGGCGCAACCGCCATCTCCTCATGCGCCTTGGCATTCAATAAAAAATTGGTCTTTGATAACCCGTAACTTTGGTTATCACAAAGATGGAGCATACAACTTATCGCCAACAATCTGGCGAATTGTCTCTACTAGTTGCGTGTATGCAAAGTCAGATAAAACTGGTTTTGCTCCTTGCAAGTCAATTGGTTGATCTAAATCAATCCATGACTTGCAACCGCCGTATTTAGGTTGGTAGGGAATTTCTTGTTGGCGTAGTTTATATGTCCGTAGGAGGAGAATATAAAGCGGCTGGCGTGGTTTCCATTTGAGGCGATCGCTAATAAAATGCTCGTTCCAAATATGGAAGGGAAGCAAGGTGTTGACAATAGACTCATCACTAACTGGCAAAATATCTGTAATTTCAGCCCAACTGCCGATGGGAACTGTCTCTGGATGTCAACCTGATGTTACTGGATAAACACGATCGGCATACTCAGCTTTCAGCATGAAAGCTTGTTGATGTTCATAAGTAGGATAAAGTAAAACTTGCTTGTGGGCAACTTGGAAATGTCCATTTCGTTCATGGATACCCCCTTTGCGGAGCAACATAATTGTTTTGCCACTTTCTAAGGCATTTACGGCGACTGCCCATTCTTTGAGAGCATGAAAACTTGTAGTTAATTCCATCAGCATCTACTGTAACTCTGATTTAATTTCAATCTAAAACCGATAAGGTGTAAAACTATCCAGGGAAATGAATTAGGAAGCAGTTATGGAAAAGCGCTCGCTTGGTACAACTGATTGATGTGCAAATCACACCCATCTTGATGGGAACTTGGCAAGCTGGTAAAAGAGCGTGGGTGGGAATTGAGGATGCTGACTCGATTAAAACGCTCCGAGCCGCTTATGAAGCTGGGATCACCACAATTGATACTGCTGAAGCTTATGGTGAAGGGCACTCTGAGCGAATTATCGCTGAAGCTTTGTCTGATGTACGCGTAGACGCGTAGCGGCTTGTCGCCAGACATCGCGTGGAGTATGCCAGAAAAGTTTTCGCTAACCATCTAAAGTATGAACAAGTCATTCAAGCTTGCAATCGTTCCTTAACCAACCTGAAAACTGATTACATCGATCTTTACCAAATACATTGGCCCTCCGGTGCTTTCAATAGCGCAATAGTACCTATTGAAGAAACTATGAGCGCTCTTAACCTGCTCAAAGAGCAAGGTAAAATTCGAGCCATTGCTGTTTCCAATTTTTCCCACGCCCAATTAGCAGAAGCATCAAGCTATGGACGTATTGATAGTTTACAACCACCTTATTCTTTATTCTGGAGGCAGGTAGAACAAGATGCATTGCCCTATTGTATCGAAAACAATATTTCTATCCTTGCTTATTCGTCTTTAGCACAGGGATTATTGACAGGTAAATTTGCTATTGATCACAAATTTGACCCGGCAGACAACCGTGCTAAAAATAAACTCTTTCAAGGCGAAAACTTTGAAAATGCTCAACAAGCACTACAAAAATTGCGTCCCATAGCCCTTGTTCATAATTGTACCCTTGCTCAGTTAGCTTTAGCGTGGTTAATTGCCCAACCCCAAACAAATGCCATCGTCGGGGGGCGTTATCCCGAACAAGCGCTAGACAACGCACTAGCCGCCCAAATTAAGCTTTCTGCCGCCCAATTGGCAGAAATTGATGCCATTGGGCGTATTGTCACCGACAATCTAGATGATAGCCAGATTATGTGGAATTGGTGACAATTTAGTTTGGTTAGGTATGCTGGTCTATCCAAGATCCCATTAATTCTCTTAAAAAGAAAGCTGGGGATCAAATCTATGGGTCTAGATTGCAAAATCTAACAGAACATCAACTTTAGTAAACTAAGAGTTGTAACTCACCAAAGTAAGTGATAACTTAAATAGTAGGACACCAAACAAAGCAAAACCAAACAAAAAGGGTCAATGACTTAGTGTCCCCTTGTCATGAACCCAAGCAAATGTCAGCATATCAAATAGAGAAGTGGTAAAAAGCCTAATGTAGAAGGCAAAACCAAATTTTAAAGCGGAAAAACGCAAGAATGCTGAATTTGTTCGCTGTTTAGTCCACCTTAGTTATTAACTTTCAATTACTTAATTAGTTTAACAATTTGAAGCCTGTAAACTCGATAAAACCTGGTCAACCTCGACCAGGTTTTTGGTGTTTTACCAAAACAGAATTCGGGAGTCAGGAGTTAGAATCCAGTTGGATATTCTGACCGATAAAACAGATAGCGTACCCGCATTTCTCACAAGCGCTACGATCTCTATGACCAAACCTTTATCAGGGTCAGATTTTGAGCGTTTTAGACACTGCATGAATCACAGCAGTATGTGAACGGGGTATTTTATCTCAAGTCTAAGTGGCATAAGGGTTTTGGGCTACTTACTTATTTAAACCTTGGTGAGAAATCCGGGCGTAGCGGTAGCGAGTCTACGAGCGATAAGATTGTGGAAGCTTAGGCATGAGTAATGAATGCAAATGCTAACATTACCGTGGTAGTCCAAATACCTACAGTTAATCCTGTACGTTCCTGGTTATCACTTACCTTTTGTCATGCTTATGGCTAAAACAACTAGGATTTTTAGCGCGAATTTTATAAAAATTAAAAAACAAAGGCAGTCAGGGCGTTGGCAGAACACGAGGCTGGCTTACTTTTTACGCTTGCCTTTGTACTTCCTGATAGGATTGCTATGCATCCTTGGTTCACCTGTGCTGGCAAAAGTTCCTGGCACAATTAATTCTTCATCTCAACTACCAATTAACAGTATTACGTCGCTAACTGTGACCTCTGACCCGGCCTCACTACTACAACAAGGCAAAGTTTTATACGATAGCGGAAACTTTGCCAAGGCGGTAGAAGTGTTACAAGGGGCTGTCCAAGCATATAGGCAACAAGGGGAGAGTCTTAGACTAGCAGCAACACTGAGTAATCTTTCTTTAGCTTACCAACAACTCGGTGCGTGGAATCAGGCACAGCAGGCAATTACAGAGAGCTTAAATTTGCTCAATGAACAGGGTGACAACCAAAATCTGCAAATATTTGCCCAATCACTGGATATTCAAGGTCGTCTCCAACTGACAATGGGACAGGCAGACAAGGCTTTAGCAACTTGGCAGCAGACAGAAGAAATTTATAGGCAAGCAGATAATAAAAGTGGCGTGGTGCGATCGCAAATTAATCAAGCACAGGCGTGGCGAAGCCAAGGATTTTATCCTCGCGCTATCAAAACACTCGAACAGGTGAGCCAGACGTTAAAATCTCAACCAGACTCTATAGAAAAGACAGTGACTTTGCGATCGCTCGGTGATACCCTTTTGGTATTGGGTGATTTGGAAAAGTCACGTCAGGCGTTAGAAGAAAGTTTGATAATTGCTCGAAATCTGCAATCAAACGCTGATATTGGGGCCAGTCTGTTCAGCCTGGGAAATAATGCCCGTAAACAAGAAGACATACCAAAGGCGATCGCCTATTATCAACAAACAGTTGCAGCATCTCCCTCACCCCTGATAAAAGCCCAAGCGCAACTCAATCACTTGAGCCTACTCATTGAAGATAAACGAGCCGCAGAGGTTCAAACTATCTTGCCGTTGGTAGAGTCTCAAATCGAGCAACTCCCCCTTAGTCGTGCTAGTGTTTACGCTCAAGTTAACTTTTCTAAAAGTCTGGCAAAAGTCAAGAGTGGTATATTGCAAGCATCAAGTCAAAATTATTACTCAGGATTCAGCACTAAAGACTCAGCAGTATTACTTGCCAACGCCATCCAAGAATCTCAGAGTTTAGGAGACAAGCGAGCAGAAGCCTATGCGCTGAAGAGTTTAGGCGGCTTGTACGAAGAAACTAAGCAGTGGAAAGAAGCGCAACAGCTTACCCGGCAAGGATTAGCCTTAGCACAGAGCAGCAATGCACCAGAAATTACCTATTCCTTAGAGTGGCAATTAGGTAGATTGCTCTGGGCACAAAAAGATATTAATGGTGCGATCGCAGCGTATGATTCTGCTGTAGGCACTCTCGAGTCTCTTCGCAGAGACTTAGTAGCCAATAAAGACGTAGTGAACCAGGATGTGCAATTCAACTTCCGGGACAGCGTGGAACCCGTTTACCGAGAGTCAGTAGAATTACTGCTGAAATCCCAAGAAGGAAAACCACCAGATGAAAAAATATTGGAGAAAGCACGAGAGCGGATTGAAGCACTCCAGCTAGCAGAATTGGACGACTTTTTCCGGGAAGCTTGCCTACAAGGCCAGAGAGTAGCCCTCGATCAAGTGGTAGATAAAGATAATCCCACGGCTGCCATCTTTTATCCGATTATTCTTCCTGACGAACTCCAGGTAATTGTCAAAATTCCCAAACAACCTCTACAAAGCTACAGTAACAAGATACCCCAAGCAAACGTAGATAAACTCCTAGTAGAACTGCGAAAAAATCTTGTCAATCCTACCGCCACCAAAGTCGTTCAAACCCAGGCACACCAGGTTTACGACTGGCTGCTCAAACCTATGGAGTCACAATTGCAAAAAAGTGGAGTAAATACCCTAGTGTTTGTGCTGGATGGCCAGTTACGCAATTTACCAATGGCTGCTCTCTATGATGGTAAGCAATACTTGGTAGAGAAATATGCAGTTGCTCTGAGCCTGGGTCTGCAACTCCTCGACCCTAAACCGCTAGTACAACAGCAATTAAGAGCGTTAACCGCAGGACTAACTCAGCCGCCACCAGGTTTTTCCGAGTTTGCTCCGTTGCTTGCGATTAAATCTGAATTCGAGGGCATTACCAAAGCAGGTGTCTCGACAACTAGCTTACTAGATGGAGATTTTAAGAAAAAGAATTTAGAGAGTGAAATTGGTGATACTTCATTCAACATAGTCCATTTAGCAACCCACGGTCAGTTTAGTTCTCGTCTTGAAGACACTTTTATTTTGGATTTTGATGGTCAGATTAATGTCAAGGATTTTGATACTCTCTTTCGCAGTCAGGGGAAAAGTATAGTAGAGCTATTAGTTTTGAGTGCTTGCCAGACAGCAACAGGAGACAGCCGTGCAACACTCGGTCTTGCAGGAGCAGCTGTACGAGCTGGGGCACGCAGTACTATAGCCTCCCTGTGGCAGATTGATGATCAATCGACAGCAATGTTTGTTAGTGCCTTCTATCGAGAACTCAAGAGTGGCAAAATCACCAAAGCCGAAGCAATCCACCGTGCCCAGCTAGAGCTGCTGAAACATCCTAACTACAAAGCACCAAGCTTTTGGTCTGCTTATGTGTTGATTGGGAATTGGTTGTAAATAACTCCATACAACTTAAAAAACCGGGGATCTCGACTGAGCAGTTTGTTGTAGCTAACTTGACTCTGTTACCCTCTAGAAAAAGTGCTGATAAATAAACTCACCAGCTTTCTCCCAAAAACAAGCCAATCCAACCAAAATACAATGTGAACAGCTACTATTATCCAAAATACAATTTGGTATGAAACCTTGCTACTTTTATGACGTAATTTTCGTTGAGCAATAAATGCCCCCAACCATCCACCCATAAATTCACACAAGTGTAATCTCTTTTCTGATACTCTCCAACGCCCCTGTTTTGCACGAGATTTATCATCCGCATACAGTGTAAAGGTAATAAAACTCATTACAGGATAAAGAATCAGAGGAATTGGGTTGAAAGTTGTAAATGCAAAATGTATTGCTCCTAAACCTGGTAATAATGATAAGAGCAACACTTCAAATATTAAAGAAGATTTCACTGTGGGCTTGAATATTTTTTTCCCTATTGCAGAAGATGAGGTTATTGGCATAGATTTGGATACCAGTCCCTGAATGAAGGCGTTGCAAGCATGAACTCTTCCGTCTTTATCAACTGTTAGCTGATAGCAAATTACATCACCAACTTGTGGACGATGATTTGTTTCTTTGAGTGCAGTGATATGAAGAAAAACGTCTTGACTGCCATCACTGGAGCGGATGAAGCCAAAGCCCTTGTCATCTTTCCATGTTGTTAGTTGACCTTTACGCAAAACAGGTTTCATAAAAAACGCTGATCTTAATACTTTATTGTTAAGGTTCCCATCTCAATACCAACAGACAACATTAATCCTGAACCCGTTCACAAATGACTTTCAGGGCTACGCCTACGCAAAACCCATTGAGCCTTTATATCCTGGGGTTGATTGTCATCGTCTGCCTACTCAATAAGAGCTAATACTGGAACAATGGGAGTAATGCTAAACCGATATAATCAACTATGAGTGAACTTCCCAATAGTCTTGAAGATGCGATCGCTCAATCTCGTGTAGCCGTCCAAGCTGCTCTTGCAGATGGTTGTACCCGCATACAAGTTGAGTTCCTGTTTCCAGAACTCAAGTTTATGCCGGTGGCGGAACAATTTCTGCCGCTGTTTACAGAATATGATTCCCGTTTGAAGATTTTCTTTGCTGACGCTGGTGCTGCGGCCTTAGCCCGACGCGATTGGACTGATGCACCATTTCAAATTTTGGATATCGGGACGGGAAGGGCTGCTTCCTTAGAAACCAAAATTCAGCCAGAGGATGAAATTTTCTTATTCATTGCCCCCACTTCCGTAGAAGTACCGCAGGTGGAAAAGTTGTGTGAAATAATAGGCGATCGCCCTTTAGTTTTGTTAAATCCTCGCCTAGAAGATTCTGGAACTGTGGGCATTGGTTATACAGCTAGAAAAATCCGCGATCGCTTTATCAGTACCATTGAATCCGCCTATTACCTCCGCCCTATAGACGATGAAACCGCCGTGTATCGCTCCTACCCAGGACAGTGGGAAGTTTGGCTGGAAACCGACGGCGAATATCAAAGAATTGCCGAATTACCCAAAAGGCCATCGGGTGATGAGTTGGATCTCATCCTCTTGAAGGGACAACCGCAAACAACAACAGATACTGCACCTGTGAGAAAGCCCAATGTGTTTAAGAGTTTGCAACGGTTTTTAAAGGCATTGAGTAGTTAGGAGAAAGTAGAGGTAGCAGAGGTAGATTTTATTATCTGCTACCTCCTTCTATGCAAAAGCTACAAAATAATGCACTGTTTAGACAATTATTATATAGAAAGCTTTTAGATGATTACGATTTAATGCTCTACACCAGACATATAAATACTTTATAAATCAGAGCATTTGCTTGGCTAGGATGGATGAGTTTATTTAGTAGTAGTTGTATATTTGAACTAGTTGAGTAAAGAGCTTGATGTTCATGAATATAAGTACTCTACATGATATTGAGTGTGCTGTCAGTCAACTTTCACCGGAGGAGCTTGCTGCTTTCCGCGTCTGGTTTGCAGAATTCGATGCGGCTGTATGGGATCAACAGCTTGAGGCAGATGTAGCTGCGGGTCGGCTTGATGCTCTGGCTGAGAAAGCGTTGCAAGATTTGAGAGCAGGACATTGTACTGAACTGTGAGACACCGAGCAAGCCCAAATTTTTGGTATTGCTATCGACAATTGCCAAGTGATGTTCAAGAATTTGCAGATCGATGCTACGAGTTACTAAAGCAAGACCCTCGTTATCCATCACTGCATTTTAAGAAAGTAGGACGTTTTTGGTCAGTACGAGTGGGTTTACACTATCGTGCGCTAGCTGTGGAGCAGGATGATGATTTTGTGTGGTTTTGGATTGGGTCACACGCAAAATATGACAAACTGTTGGAGTATTAGGTAGCCAGTGGTCTTTTTGCAATCCCCCGCAATCGGGATAAGTTACCTTTATTTTGTAATGCGCGGGTTTCCTGCTGTAAGGATTCCGGCAAGGTTTGGACTAATGGCCAGCGATGCCTGCGGCGGGCTACGCCTACGCTAGTCGATAATTGTAGCGCCTGTTTTTGCAAGTTCTGTAATGTCATTAGCTTTTTCGTGCCTTTATCTATGCCATCTAAATTGGCAATTTAATAGCACTTAGACAACAAGCCTTTATCCCACAGCATAATCTGTATACTGCCGGATGTAAGGCGGGTGAAATCCAACGACAATATCTTGTTTTGCTACTCCCATTGCCACCAGTTGCTCACCGACATCCTCTTCTGTACCATTCCACTGAATCCAAATTTTGCCGTTTTTGATATCAAAATGCATCACAGGGCCAAAAACCCTATGTCTATTTTGCCAACCAATATATATCAATTGGTAATGGTCTTGTTCTCCGTCAAAAATTGTTTGAGCTTCAATTTCATCATTAGATGAGGCACGTTGAGCATATTCTGTAAGTAATTGACGAATACAGTTTCGATATTTATCTAAATCTGCCATCGGATAATTTCCTCCGTTTCCACATCATAAACTATCAAATTGATTTGACTGCGCTGGATAATAGTTTTAATAAATGGTTTATTTAAAAAATCGTTATAAGTGTTTAAGGGCACTGCTAAATATAAAACTCGCTCTGAATTTATCTCTTCTAATGCATATCGATAATTAATAAACTGTCCAACCGCCGTATGAAACTCATAAATAGTTGAAGTGCCGATAAAACTTTTAACTTCTACCGCAATTATTTCTCCTTCTCTTTCTGCCGTAATAATTCTCTCTGCCCCCAAGTCTATGTACATATCGGTAATATTTTCTATGCGAATTAGCAAAGGGTCATGAGTAATTCGCCACCCGTCCTTCTGTAATGCCGATTTCACAACATTGTGAAATTTATCTCTAGCTGACATAAACTGTTTTCTCAGCCTGTATGGGCATCTAAATATATTTTGCCGAAGAGACGCGATTAATCGCGTCTCTACAACTTTTTTAATTCGCTTGCAACGGCGCATTTAATACTTTCTCGATGCGATCGCGCGTTTCTAGTAAGTGCGCTTTGGTATATTCATCATCTGAATTAACCTCTTTGAGCTTATCATTAAGTTGTCTAAGTTTATACCAAGCTAAAGTACGAGCATCTTCTGGCACATATTCTTTTCGCAACACCATACCAGTCAAAATGTCTAGGTATTGTCGCTGTAAGCCTCGCCGTAAGCTAGCAATCTTCATTGGTTTGCCTTTTGGTTGGATTACTTCTGTCCAGATACCTGACTGCAAAGTTTCAAATAGTTCTGGTAGAGTCAGTGCATTTTCGAGCTTCGTTTTCAGTTCGATATCCTTGAGACGAGAAAGGCGATCGCCTGAGAGTAAATCCCGCAACACAGAACCCTGCATGAATAGCACTAAGTCATGAATTGGAAAATCCAAACGACCAACTTGCGGTGTACTACCCCAATGTCGCCAACGGGAAGGTGCTAATTTATTCAGTAGTTCTGGGGAAAAGCTCAGGGCATCTTCTGCAAATATATATTTTTGCAGCGTTGCTAAAGCCTGTCGTTGTTCTTCAACTGGTACTGGTTCAAATGGTAGTCGGCGTTGGCCGACTTCGGAGGTGTTCCCGGAAGGAGTCTCGCTAGGATGAATGCGAGAGAAAGACTGTCCCCCAATGTATTTTGTCGTGTAATATATTTGCTGAAAATAGTTACCCAATACTGTACTAAAACGTTCGCTCACATCGCTGTAACTATCACCAGCCATTGGGAAACGCTTATCGAGACGTTCCCACATCACCCGCGAATTATTCAACTGCCACTGAGAATAAAGCAGCACATTGCCGCTGTTATCCCAAGCATCGGCTGTGGGGTCAAGGTCATACACATCTTCATCTGTGGAATAACTCAACTCTGGCTTGTAGGATTGTCCAGCAATTTCCTCTAAAATTGGCTTTTCTGCTATGGGAGTTGATGTCTGAATTGATAGGTAGCCGTATTTAATCGCCCACTCATCATAAGGCCCCACCATACTGGGAAAATAATCTCCCTGTTTTGTCCCTTGAGGGGCAATATTTGGAGGAATATAATCCATCACCGAAGTTGTCAGACCTTTAGTTTTGGTAATTTCCGTATTATTCATCTCCTGTGGTGATAGCAGTGTACTACCACGGAAATTATGGCGCAAACCAAGAGTATGTCCAACTTCGTGAGCGATGATTAAACGTAAATATTCGTTGATATATTGTTTCATCTGGTCTGGAGTGGCCGTCGTCTCTGGCAGCAGTGACATTGCCAGTGAACCAACGGCAAACTGGTTAGCAGCTTCCATCCCGTAGCATAAATCGTACTCGCCTGCCATTTTCGATAAACGACTCAACAACCCTTGTTTTCCTTGCATCTGCTGGGGGACACCGTTATTTTTTGCATCTAAACCATTGGCGCAAAGTAGACGATTTTGCATCAAAGCTGATAAAGTGGTGCGATTTTCTGTTTGGCTAGGTTGGACGATTTTGCGATACTCACTCTTGAGTACTCGCACGAAGCTAGCATCTACAAGAATATCTGCATCCAAAATTTCCCCAGTCAATGGATTAACGCGAGATGGCCCCATTGCAAAATAACCATCTACTGTGTTGATCCAGCGAATCGTGTTATAACGAATATCTGCTGGGTCCCATGTGGCATCATCTGGCATTTGGCGAACTTCAATTGCATCCTTGAATCCCGCTTTAAGAAAGGCTTTGTTCCACATTAAAACGCCTTCTTTGATAGGATCGCGGTACTCTAAGGGCACAGCGTTATCAATCCAGAATACAATCGGTTTTTTGGGTAGAGAAATTGCTGCTTTCGGGTCTTGTTTTTCCAAATTCCAGCGATTGATGTAGCGGACAAAAGAATCGCCGCGATCGTCTTTGGATAAATCTTGGTAGGCGGTGATGAAATAGCCGATGCGTTCGTCAGCAATGCGCGGGCGATAATTTTTATCGGGTAGTTGGGAGAGACTGTAGTGAACACGCAGGGTATAACCACGGTTATCAGCTAGCGATGCAAATTTTGCCACTTCACTGTCACTACTACTGCCACCAGAGAAATTTAAAACTGACTCAATTTCTAAGTTTTGGGGAAAAGCTTTAGCAGTACCAAAATAAGATTGGTCTGTGGTTTCTGGGACTCCTAAACTTCCAGCTAATCCACCTAAATCTTTCAGTAGCAAATCTCCTAAGTCGATAAGAAGAGTTTTGCGTTCTGGATGAATGCTTTTAAGGGAAATGCTGTAGAGAACAGAATCACTAAAAGACCGGGCTAGCGATCGCACTTGAGGATCTCCCTCACGAGTGCGAAAATTAACATTGCGGATGACAAAGTTTAATTTATCATCCACGCGCTGGAAATAAAACAAAAAATCTTGTAGAGGCATACCACTGTAAATACCTCGTTCGCCAATACCCGATTCCAGAGTTGCCGTAGCTAAGTAATTTTTGTTAAGTTGCTCTGGCTTAATTTCTAAATAAATTTTATTCTTTTCTTTATTACGATAAAGAGTGAACAATCCTCCTGACTTTTGCGTGTCTTTGATTACTTCATCAAACGGCTCTAAATCATCCTTTGCCGTTGATGTTGGTGTTTTGCCAGGTTTAGGTTTTTCTGCGGGTTTTGCAACTTGTAAAAATGGTTGCTGTCCTGCTTTTTTAAGATCTTCCACTACCCAAATAAACGGTTGAGGCTGTGCGTGTTTATTTTGATTAACCACCCAAACTTGCCCTGAAGGTAGCGTCTGCTTCTGAGAAATATTGATATTGTTTAGCGATAATGCTGAGGTTTTAGTTGAAGAAGTTTCTATCTTTAACTGACTATTGGATTTCTCTTTGCTTCTGGCTGTTACTACGGCTTCTACAACCCGCGCAGCTTTACGGTTAGCTGACAACTCTGTATCAATGTTAACAGACGGTGACTTGGCGCTAGCTGTTGCTACTCCTAAAAATAAACCATGTAACAAAATCATATAAAAAGTTAATCTGTTCTTCATACCATGTATCCCCGATAGCTATCTCGTCATTAATTTTTAACTTTTGCAAAGCTATGTAGCCTGCTTTTTGCAGATTCTCTAAACTGCTTTATATCAAGCAGCAAACTTTAGACTTCAATTTTAGTTGCTATTCTTCAACAAGATTCACACTGTTGTCCAGTAGGATTTTTCCTGACAATTGCAACTCTCACAAACAGTAAGTATTATTTTTACATCAGACTAATAAATATTTTGGGAAAAAAGTATAACAAATTAGCCAAAGGTGGAAAATTACTTGATTTTTGAAATAATTTTTTTGATCACACTTCATTTGCATCAGCAAAAGAAGCTTAAGCTTACTACGGGTTAGCAAGAAGCCGACCTCCAGGAACACCGTCGGTATATACCAGTGCAGATGTCGCCAACGGATGATATTTATCGTGTAGTATTTATTGATACTATTAACTTCCGGCAATGAAAAGCAAACCAGCATAGAAAAATTTTTAATTCAGAATTATCAAAACAGTAATTTAAATGTAACAACGGACACAGAAATGTCAACATATTTATCTCAAGTCTGGCAACTGCTGAGAAATTATGTGAGGGATATAAGGTTAGAAGAGATGCCAAAGACCACATCTGTAAAAACCGAAGCAGTTTTACCTCTAGGAAAAAGTATTAAAGAACCATATAAAAGCGTTAATTTTGCTCAAGATAATTTACAAGAAGATTTATGGTTTCAAAGACTGCAAAAAAGCTTAGAAAAATGGACAATACCAAAGAGCAGTTTTACTTCTGAGATAGTTGATCAGACATCTGACGCACTAGCTTCTGGGTTCTCTTTCGGAGTGTGCGATCGCCAGATGCATGAAGAGATTTATGATTTACTGGGAAATCTGGCGCTAAAACCAGAAATAGTTAACCAACTAATGGAATTGGTTGTGAATAGTCAAAAAAATCGCCCAGAACTGCTTTTTTGGCGGCTAGAAGATTTTTATCGTCGCTGGTGTCAGGGAGAATTTATCGATGAGACACCAGATGATAACCTACCTCAGAAAACAATGATAAAGCTAGCGGCACAAAATATTGCGATCGGGCTGAGGCAGGTAGACATATATACAGGGCTGAACGTATTGATTTTACTGTTAGAGTTACACCGTTACGCCCAAGAGCGAGATGAACTCAAACAAAAAATCACTTTTTTTCCATCTGCTCAACCAGATACAGACAATTTTTTCACATCCCAACTGCTGCGGATCATCAACTATAGTGATGCCCTGGAAATTGGTAATTTTAGTAATATAGTCGGGCAATTCCTCAAAGGCGGAAACTTTAGAGGTGCTTATCTGGGCGATGCCAACCTCATCGGTGCAGACTTTAGGGGGGCTGATCTAAGCCTTGCTTATCTCGGCGATGCCAACTTGACTGGCGTAAACTTCAGTGGTGCCAACCTTAGCGGTGCCAACCTCGGCGATGCCAACCTCAGCAGTGCCAACCTCAGTGGTGCTAACCTCAGTAGTGCCGATCTCAGCAGCACCAACCTTAGCGGTGCTAACCTTAGCTGTGCCAACCTTAGCCGCGCCGACCTCAACCGTGCTGACCTTAGCAGCGCCAACCTCAGCCGCGCCGAACTTAGGCGTGCCGACCTCAACCGCGCTGACCTCAGCAGCACTAACTTTAGCCATGCCGACCTAAGTAACGCCATCCTTTTCGGTGCGAATCTAAGTGAAGCCAACCTCTGTAGCGCCAACCTTAACCATGCTGATCTCTGTCGCGCTGACCTCAGTGGTGCTGATTTGAGTCACGCCATCCTCAATGGTACTAACCTCAGTGACACAATTCTTTTTAGTACCAACCTTAGTGATGCCATTCTCATGGCCGCTGACCTCAGCTATGCCAAACTTAACGGTGCCAAGCTTAACAACGCCAGACTCAACGGTGCAATGTTCTTAGGCGCAGACCTTAGCGGTGTAGACCTGAGTGGGGTTATTCTCAACGAAGCCGACCTGAGTGGGGTGCTTCTCAGCGAAGCCGACCTCAGTGGTGCCGACCTCACCGACGCGATCCTCTTCGGTACAGACTTCAGCTATGCCAACCTTAACAGTGCTAACCTCAGTGGCAGTAACCTCAGTGGTGCTATGCTCAACGGTGCGGATCTCAGTCATAGTAACCTCAGCTACGCCATTCTCGGTGGTGCCGACCTCAGCGATGCCAATATGGAAAAAATGACCTGGGGTAAAAAGCAGCAGTGGGAAGGTGTGCGGGGATTAGAGACAGCAGTGAATGTGCCGGAGGCATTGAAGGAAGAATTAGGGCTGAATTGAGATGAGGAGGTAAGAGGGACAAGGGGACAAGGGGACAAGGGGACAAGGGGACAAGGGGAAGGTAAAATCCAAGCTTTGAACAGCAACTTTCGAGTTATGAACACGACTTTTCGAGTTATGAACACGACTTTTCGAGTTATGAACACGACTTTCCGAGTTCCGAACACGACTTTCCGAGTTCCGAACACGACTTTCCGACTTCTGAACACGAACTTCCGAGTTCCGAACACCAACTTTTGAGTTCCGATCTCAAAAGATGGGGATCTGAGCTTAAGCAGTGATGAATACTAGCTCGAAGCCCGCTCTGAGTATGTTAACTGTACATAAGATGCCTATATCCCGCTTGCTAGAGTGTGAGTAGTTCACGTAAAATATAGTGCCATTGTTGCAGCAGTTCTCATGACCTCATCTGCGTCTTTTGACACATTAGAGTCTTTACAGGCGGATATCGCTGAATTGATCGTTCGCTTACCGACATTAAAAAATCGGCAATTTATTCAGCAAGCACTTGCTACTATTCTTCGTCTAGCTGATACCGAAATTGAACGTCTCGATTGGAAAATCTTGTCGGCTGCATTAGTAGATATGGAGAGGGGTTTCCAGCTATTTTATGATTACCGACACGTTCGCAAAGTCACCATCTTCGGTTCTGCTCGTTTAGCGCCAGATACACCAGATTACCAAATGGCTCTTAAGTTTGCTCGCGCTGTTTCTCAATTAGGATTTATGGTGATGACAGGCGGTGGCGGTGGAATCATGCAAGCGGGTCAGGAAGGGGCTGGGCGAGAAAATTCTTTTGGATTAAACATTCAGTTACCCTTTGAGCAAGAAGCGAACCCGTTTATAGAAGGTGATCCTAAGCTAGTTCACTTCAAATATTTCTTTACCCGCAAGCTGTTTCTCCTCAAAGAAAGTGATGCTGTAGCCTTGTTTCCTGGAGGTTTTGGCACTCAAGATGAAGCTTTTGAATGTATGACATTAAGCCAGACTGGTAAATTTGGGCCAGTACCTGTAGTTTTAATTGATCACCCTGGTGGCGATTATTGGCGATCTTGGAGCGAATATATTGATAAGCAACTAGTGCAAAATGGTCTTGTCAGTCCTGAAGACCCCAACCTTTATACGGTGACGGATAACGTGGATGTGGCTTGTGATGCTATTACCCGTTTTTACCAGGTTTATCACTCCTGCCGATATGTAAGCAATAAATTAGTCATCCGTCTGAAGACAGATATATCAGATACTCAGGTAGAGCAACTCAATGCTAATTTCAGCGACATTATTATTCAAGGGCGGATTGAAAAAAGTCAGGCATTACCCCAAGAAGCACAAGATGAAACTGTTGGACTACCCCGGCTGATTTTGTGTTTTAATCAACGTGACTTGGGGCGCTTGTATCAGATGATTGCCACAATCAACCAGATGGGTACGCCTTCACCAGAAGATGCAGCGCATCCAGAAAGAAAGTAGGCCTTAACTAATTCATAATTCGTAATTCGTAATTACGTTCGCGGACTCCTTCTCTTTGAGACGCTAAGAGCGAACGCGCTACGCTAAAGTAATTTTTGGGTTTGAGTCCCATACTAAATTCTAAAATTGCTGCTCTATAATTAGTCGGGGTATGAATCCTTAATTAATTCAATTACGAATTACGAATTACAAACTATTTTGATTTTTATTGCGAATTGCGTTAGCGGAGCGGGGCGTTAGCCCATTGCGAATTGCGAATTTAATTTATGCGGCTATCTTCATGATCAATGGGCACTTTGACATTGTCAAAGGAGCCGTGAAAACAATATTATTCACCCTACTTACAGATTAGAAAAACAGCAGTTATTATGACTCAATACTGATTCTTGTAAAAAAGCTTGTATATTAGCACAGTAAACTCAAATCCTAACAGAGGAATAAAAAATGCTGGAATTATTGGGTTCAGGTTTAGTGTCGCTCTGGCTAGAGATGGCCGGGGTACAAATCAAACCTCTAGATGCCTTAGATGCTTTGACTTGGCAAAGTAGCCCTGGCTTGGTTCTTGCCCCTGATCCCAATCCAGCTGGGGCGACTACGGTGCAGCAATATCTGAAACAGTTAGTAACATCGAAACTAATAGCCCAAAATCTGGCTGAGAGTCAGGGGATTTGGATGCAGTCGGGGCCGATGCTAATGGCAAATCACCAAGGTACAACTCCTCTGCCGGCTGCCTCTTTAACCAAAATTGCCACTTCACTAGTTGCTTTGAAGACTTGGGGACCAGACTTCCAATTTGATACCTTAGTCAGTGCTACTGGGCGAGTAGTAAATGGGGTTGTGCAGGGCGATTTGGTGATTACTGGTGGTGGTGATCCTTTGTTTGTTTGGGAAGAAGCGATCGCTCTTGGCAATACTCTCAATAAAATGGGCATCAAGCAGGTAAAGGGAAATTTGATCATTACTGGCAATTTTGCCATGAATTTCCAACGTCAGCCGATGCTGGCGGGTCTGATGCTCAAGCAAACACTAAATCGTGCTACTTGGGGCCGTCCCGCTATTTATATACACTCAATCATGCCCAAGGGAACGCCCAAGCCTGAAGTTGTGATTGCGGGTGCTGTGAAAGTTGAAGCGCAACCAAATCCTCGACAAACTTTGTTACTGCGTCATCGCTCACTGCCCTTGAAGCAATTAATCAAAGAAATGAATGTTTACAGTAACAACGAGATGGCAGAGATGCTGGCAGACTCAGTGGGAGGAGCCACTGTAGTGCAGTCAACTGCTGCTAACCTTGCTAGGGTGCCACAAGTAGAAATTCAGTTAATCAATGGTTCTGGATTGGGACCGGAAAATCGTATTTCTCCCAGAGCTGCTTGTGCGATGTTGATGGCTATTCAAAAAGAAGCAGCTGCCCATCAATTGAATCTGGCTGACTTGTTCCCCATGTCTGGATTTGATCAGCGGGGGACACTACACTCCAGACACATTCCGGCCGCAACTGTAATCAAAACTGGTACTCTTCGGGATGTGAGCGCTTTAGCTGGAGTGATGCCCACACGCGATCGCGGTTTGGTTTGGTTTGCTATTATCAACCGTGGGACAAATGTCTGGGGTTTGCGGACTGGACAAGACCAACTACTGCAAAATGTTGTAAAACAATTACAACTACCTTTGACTGTTCCTGTTAATCTCACTCCCCACTCAGCCATCAACTCTTTACCCCAGCTAGGCGCAGCCACTCGAAATGAAATTTTATTCAAAAGTTAGTTCATCGTCTAGAGTCACATCTGACAAGGTTTTGAACTAAAAGTAAGTATGGGTGTCTACGATCTCTTACCTCCTTTTGATGTGTGTCACTACCTCGAAGGGTCTAGTACAGCACGGCGTAAATAAGCAGACCATTGAAAAGTCCTAAAGAGCTTATTCAATAAACCTTTTGACTTTTTATTTTTGACTTCCGCCTTACGGTACTAGTATTATTTAGAAATCCAAAAGTTTTATTAATGGGTAAAAACCGAACTTGTAAAGGGTAAATGTCCATAATAGCTTTTGGGTTAAATTTTCAATTAAGTTGATTACAAGTAGTTCGCAAAATGCCTCGCTTCCTGCTCCCCTGCCACTTCGGTCACGACTAAGCAACAATTAAGCTTATAAATTAGGTTGTGATTATGCGATTTCCGAAATCATCCCGGTCTATACGTCAACTCAGTAGTCATGTTTTAGCGATCGCGCTAGGAGTTTTGCTAACCGTTAGCACATTGCAGGTTTTGCCCTCCCAAGCCGAACCCGCACCCACAGTAACTGCTGGAGATACTTCGCAACTGATTGCCCAACGGCAATCACCAGCCACTGCTGCGATCGGTAGCAGTAGCTTTGTCACAACAGCAGTAAATCGTGTTGGTTCAGCAGTTGTTCGGATTGATACTGAGCGCACAATTACTCGTCGCGTTGATCCATTTATGGAAGACCCCTTTTTCCGTCGGTTTTTTGGTGACGGTTTCTCTCAACAGATGCCTCCTGAGCAGCAGTTACGCGGTGTAGGCTCAGGTTTTATTCTTGACAAGAGTGGGTTAGTTCTGACTAATGCTCATGTGGTCGATAAAGCTGATAAAGTAACAGTCCGGCTCAAAGATGGTCGCACCTTTGAAGGGAAAGTTCAAGGTATTGATGAAGTTACAGATTTGGCAGTAGTCAAAATTAATGCTGGTAACGATTTGCCAGTAGCGCCCTTGGGTTCTTCCAGTAATGTCCAAGTAGGAGACTGGGCGATCGCAGTTGGTAATCCTTTGGGATTTGATAACACCGTTACCTTGGGAATTGTCAGTACTCTCAAACGTTCCAGCGCCCAAGTCGGCATTAACGACAAACGCTTGGATTTCATTCAGACAGACGCTGCCATTAACCCTGGTAACTCTGGTGGGCCGCTATTAAATGGCCAAGGTGAAGTGATTGGCATTAACACAGCCATTCGTCCTGACGCGATGGGTATTGGGTTTGCCATTCCTATTGATAAAGCTAAAGCGATCGCAGCCCAACTACAACGTGATGGCAAAGTTGCTCACCCTTATTTAGGTGTGCAAATGCTAACTTTAACACCCGAACTTGCCAAGCAAAATAACACCGATCCCAACTCTCCTATTCAGATACCAGAAATTAATGGTGTTTTTGTAATGCGAGTTGTCCCCAATTCTCCAGCTGCATCTGCCGGTATCCGACGCGGAGATGTAATTCTTCAAATTGATGGTAAACCAATTACCAGCGCTGAACAATTGCAGAATTTAGTGGAAGACAGCCGCCTTGGTCAAGTATTACAGGTGAAAGTGCAACGGGGTAATCAGACACAGCAGCTTTCAGTCCGTACTGCTGAGCTGCAAAATGCTTCGTAGGGGCAATACAGCAGTTTTTTTGCATGAGGTACAAAGTCACTGGTTTTGAGGCAGAAGGCAGGAGGCAGGAGGCAGGAGGAAGAATAATTTGATTTGTGAATCCTTGGTTCTGTACCTCATTTAGTTACAAAGTGCTGTATAGCCGATTTTAATAGTGTGGAATAGTAGCGGCACCATTGGTGTCAACTTAAGCTTAGGTTTTACCTTAAGTTGACATCAATGTGCCGTACCCCTACCAAATCAGGCGATATCTACGAAGGGCCGCGCCTATGCGCCATTTCTCTACAGTTTTAGCGCTAACTCCTGGAACTCTTTCCAAGTCTTGTAAAGATGTAAATTTTTGCTGTTGACGGCTAATAATTATCCGTTGTGCTAACTTCTTACCCACACCAGGGAGAGTTGCTAATTCTTCTAGACTTGCAATGTTGATATTTATTTGTTTAATTTCTTGTAGTTCAGTTGATGAAGAACTTTTGATTTGGGGACAGCGTATTTGTTCTAATTTAATTTTTTCTTGAATTCCTGGTGGTAAACCGGGTTTAACTTTGGTATAAAGACGAGCAAATTCGCGCACATAATGGGCAGCAACTATAGGATTTTCAATCACTACAAGTGTCTCATCGTTACTGTTATTGGCAGCATCTGACCAATTATGAGAACCTGTAATTACTGTTTGGCTATCAATAACACCAAATTTGTGATGTAATAAATCACCTTTGGGTAAAACAGGTACGCCTACAGTAGTAATTGGATTTTGCCAAGGATGGTTATCAACTTCATATTTACATTTGTTACTAAGAGCAACCCCCATCATATCCAATGCCTCGCTATAAGGACGATAGGCAAATTGTGGTTCAATTAAAGCGCGAATTTGTACACTTTGTTGATGGCGATTTTCTAAGATATTGCCAAGGCGCTGTTCGGAAAAGACAAATAACGCCATATCAATAGATTTGGTTGCTGAATCTAAAGTTTTGCCAATCAAACCATTACTACTGTTACTCCAGGGTTGAGTTGGGGAAGTAGGCGAAAATTGCACAGTAATTTGGGTGTTACCTAAAGTTATTTGTTTAGGTAAACGCATTGGTTTGTGTATACCAAATTGACTATCTGGCTTACCTCCTGCCCCATCTCCCCACATGAAGTTAAACTCTTCTGTAAATAAAGATGCTAATTCCGAACTGTCAATCTGCAATAAGTTATTAGCATTGCCTAAACTGCTGGAATTTGTGTAATCACCATAAGTATCACTCAAAGTAAAATTGGCAGAAGTTATAATTACGATGCGATTATCCACAATCACAAATTTGTGGTGCATCAAACTACTACCCGCAGAACCATCTGCTTGATCATCTATCCAAGGAATTTTGGCATTCTGCAAAATTATCAAAGCATCTCTTTGATTTATTTCTGTTGGACTAAGTTGATTATCTTGGTTAATATCGATAAATTTGCGAACTTCGTTGTAGCGTTCCTGCTCCCTTTTATCTAACTTACCTACTTCAGCAGATGTTAAGCTACTCCAAGGTCGGCTATAGGTATTTTCTAAAATTATCCTGATTTTTACCCCAGCTTTTTGTTTATCAACCAGTGCTTGGGCAACTTTGGGTAAACGTAATTCTTGCACCGCCACATCTACTGTAGATTTAGCTTGAGAGATAGCATCGACAATCTGTTTTTCTAAATCATCCCCAAGTCGAGTTTGCTGACGGTAAAGTTCTTTGTATTCTGAAGACTCAGAATGGTTAAAGTAAACTTGAACTAACGGATCTTGTGGTAAAGCTGCTGGACGCTGATTGAAAGATTGCGCTCGTTGACAAGCAGCAAGGGGAAACATCAGTAAAAAGATATATAAAAAATACCTTCGTCTAGATAAAAGTTGCACTGTAATCTGTTAAAAGTGGATTGTGAGGGGACATATTTATCATTCCCAAAATTTGGTCTTCTGAATTAAGTAGAAAAATAACTTTCTAAGTAAAGGGAAAAATCCACTGCTAAAGGCAGAATTACAGAGATTTTTTCAGGATTTGTCCACTCAAACTGGATATGCTGACAAGATCGGCAGCCTACTACCAACGTGTGTTCTCACCATTATCGGTTATATGCAAATTTATCTAGATTACAGCGCTACGACTCCAACTCGAAAAGAAGCGATCGCAGTTATGCAAACAGTCCTTACCCAAGAGTGGGGCAATCCTTCCAGCTTACATGAGTGGGGACAACGGGCTGCAACGGTTGTGGAACAAGCCAGAGTCCAAGTTGCTGGATTAATTAATGCTGTCGATCCAGCATCAATAATTTTTACCTCTGGTGGTACAGAAGCAAATAATCTAGCGATTATGGGTATGGCTCGGTTGTATGCTGTTCCTCAACATATAATTATCTCCACAGTGGAGCATTCAGCAATTTCTGAAACAGTAAGGTTGCTAGAAATGTGGGGTTGGGAAGTTACACGCCTATGTGTAGATGTTAAAGGCAGAGTTAACCCCTTAGATTTGAAAGCAGCATTGCGACATAATACAGTTTTGGTTTCTATAATTTACGGTCAAAGTGAAGTTGGAACTGTGCAACCGATCGCAGAACTAGGTAAGATTGTGCGATCGCATGGTGCTTTGTTCCACACAGATGCAGTGCAAGCTGCGGGACGTTTACCCATAGATGTGCAACAACTCCCCGTAAACTTACTTAGCCTTTCGAGTCATAAAATATATGGGCCTCAAGGTGTAGGGGCACTGTATGTGCGTCCTGGTGTGGAATTGATGCCTTTACTGGCTGGTGGTGGGCAAGAAATGGGACTGCGTTCTGGTACGCAAGCAGTACCTGTAATTGCTGGCTTTGGTATAGCAGCAGAATTAGCAGCGCAAGAATTGGCTACAGAAACACCACGATTGATTGAGTTACGCGATCGCGCTTTTGCCCAATTAGCTGAAATTCCTGGTTTAATCCCTACAGGACATCCCTGCGATCGTTTACCTCACCATATCAGTATGTGCTTAGAAAACGCTGATGGAGAAAAATTGAGTGGTAAAACCTTGGTACGACAATTGAACCTTGCAGGTATCGGCATTAGTGCTGGTGCTGCCTGTCACAGTGGCAAACTTAGCCCTAGCCCGATACTGTTAGCAATGGGCTATTCCGAAAAAGCTGCCTTGGGGGGAATTCGCATCACATTGGGGCGTGATACGACGCAAGCTGATGTGGATTGGACGGTAATGGTGTTGAAGCAAGTTTTGCAGAGGCTGACACCGCCTTTATCTTTAGTTAAGCGTTAAATCAATTGGGAAGCACTTTAATAATAGATGAGCCGTTTTTTTGTCGCCCTTTTACCACCACAAGACATTCAAGACTACGCCAACCAGATTAAGCAGCACTTTGCCGATTGCTATGCTAGTAGCGGGGCGCTAAAATCTCCGCCTCATATTACCCTGCAACCACCCTTTGAATGGGCAGATGCTAACTTGCCACTGCTAGAAGCATCTTTAAAGGAATTTGCTAGTGGACAACAGCCAGTAGCAATAACACTCAGGGGGTTTGATGCCTTTGCGCCTCGTGTCATATACATTAATGTGGTTATAAGTCAAGAACTTTTGACTTTGCAAGCTGATTTAATGGCTTATACAGAAAACAACTTGGGAATCGTTGACAAGGTTTCTAAAACTCGCCCTTTTGCACCCCACATGACGGTTGCATTTCGAGATTTAACAAAACAGAACTTTAAAGCTGCTTGGCCAGAGTTTGAAAAGCGCCAGTTGGATTTTGAGTTTACTGCCGACAAATTAACACTACTGCTTCACCACGGTAAGCGCTGGAATATTAAATCAGAGTTTGGTTTTTTGCTTACTGAGCAATAAGTAAATATTGATTACTAAATAACTTAAAAATTAATACATTCATTAGGCAGGATATTAACGGCTTACTGATATTATTTTGATGCACTAACGCAATGATAATAAACCACAATGGATGAGAATCAGCGCCGTGCTTATTGGCGTGCTAATACTGCTTTAATTCGTAATCTTTTAATTGTCTGGGCATTGGTTTCCCTCGTTTTTAGTATTTTATTGGTTCAACCTTTGAATGCGATACGGTTTTTTGGCGTACCCTTTGGCTTTTGGATGGCGCAGCAAGGATCAATCCTGGTATTTGTGGCCTTAATTTTCATTTATGCCTTTCAAATGGACAAGCTAGACCAAAAATACAATCTCAAAAAGTGAGGAAAAACCATGTCAGTTGAAATTTGGACTATTGTATTGGTTGGACTTTCTTTTCTTGCCTACATTTATATAGGTTGGCAATCACGAGTCGAAAATAGTAAAGACTTTTTTATAGCAGGTCAAGGAATACCTTCAATTGCGAATGGTGCGGCTACTGCCGCCGACTGGATGTCCGCAGCCTCGTTTATTTCAATGGCGGGGCTGATTTCTTTTTTGGGCTATGACGGTTCTATTTATTTAATGGGCTGGACTGGCGGCTATGTACTGCTAGCATTATTACTGGCTCCCTACTTACGGAAATTTGGTAAGTATACAGTGCCAGATTTTGTAGGCGATCGCTACTACTCTAATATCGCTCGTTTGGTCGCAGTAGTGGCAGCCATTTTCGTTTCCCTCACCTATGTTGCTGGACAAATGCGGGGCGTGGGCATTGTTTTTAGCCGCTTTCTACAAGTTGATATCAATACAGGCGTGATCATCGGTATGGTGATCGTCGGCTTTTTCTCTGTGTTAGGGGGGATGAAAGGCATTACCTGGACACAAGTAGCACAGTACTGTGTGTTGATTTTTGCCTACCTGATTCCAGCAATCGCGATCGCCTGGTTTCTCACTGGTAACCCTGTTCCCCAATTAGCATTTACCTTCAGTGATATTGCAGACAAACTTAATAAAATCCAAGTTGACCTGGGTTTTAAGCAATATACTGAGCCATTTGTGAACAAGTCGATGCTAGATGTGCTGTTCACCACCATTGCTTTGATGGTAGGCACGGCTGGCTTACCCCATATTATTGTCCGGTTTTACACAGTAAAAAGTGTGCGTGCAGCCCGCTTTTCTGCTGGTTGGGCACTACTATTTATTGCCATTCTTTATACAACTGCTCCAGCCCTCTCCATGTTTGCCCGCTACAACCTGATCGATTCCCTGCACAATCATACGGTGGCAGAAGTACAGCAGCTAGACTGGGCGACTAAGTGGGAAAAAACTAAACTTTTGGGTTTTGATGACATAAATAAGGATGGGCGTCTCCAGTTAACTCCGAGCAAAGACACCAATGAAATAAACATTGACCGAGATATCATTGTGCTTTCCACCCCAGAGGTAGCTAACCTGCCTCCGTGGGTGATTGGCTTGGTAGCGGCTGGCGGTTTGGCAGCTGCCTTGTCTACGGCATCAGGTTTGTTGCTAGTAATTTCTAGTTCCATTGCTCACGATATTTACTACCGCATCATAGATTCATCAGCCTCAGAACAAAAACGGGTATTTGTCGGGCGGATCATGGTAGGTTTTTCCCTGGTCCTCGCCGGATATTTTGGGGTGAATCCGCCGGGATTTGTGAGTGAGGTGGTAGCTTTTGCCTTCGGTTTAGCCGCCGCTAGTTTCTTCCCGGTGATTTTTCTGGGAATTTTCGACAAGCGCACTAATTCTGAAGGTGCGATCGCCGGTATGGTGACGGGTTTAATTTTTACGATAATCTACATTATCGGCGTTAAGTTTGGAGGTATGCAACCCTGGTTTTTTGGGGTTTCTCCTGAAGGAATTGGTACTTTAGGTATGCTAATTAACTTTGCAGTTACCCTAGTAGTTTCTCGCCTAACGCCACCTCCTCCAGCAGAAATTCAAGCTATGGTAGAAGACCTCCGCAGCCCATTGATTGAAGAATAGGCAATAGGAAGCAGAGGGGCAGGGAGCAGGGGGCAAGGGAGAGAATTAAAATTACCTCTTTCCCCTCTGCTCCCTGCTCCCTGCTCCCATGCCTCTTCTCCCCCTGCTCCCTCACTCCTTCTACCTATTGCCCAAGTTCTTTGATGTTTTTCATCACTTGTTGGTATAAGTCATTGTTACCCTGAGTTTGAAAAATGCTTGCTGCTTGTTCCAAGTCTTTAAGCGCTCCCTGTTTATCTCCATTAGTGGCGCGAGCATTTCCCCGGTTATTATAGGCAGCAGCAAAGTTAGGGTTAAAGCGAATGGCTTGATTGTAATCTGCGATCGCACCCTGTCGATCTCCATTGGCAGCACGGGCATTCCCTCGGTTATTGTAAGCGATCGCATATTTGGGGTTGAGGAGAATTGCTTGGTCAAAATCATCTAGCGCCCCTCTTTTTTCTCCCAAGGTGGCGTGGGCATTTCCCCGGTTGTTGTAGGCTTCGGCATAGTTAGGATTAAGGCGAATCGCTTCACTGTAATCTTTAACTGCTTCTCTGTTATTTCCTAGTGAGGCGCGGGCATTTCCCCGGTTGTTGTAGGCTTCAGCGTTGTCAGGGTTGATGCGAAGGGCTTCATTGTAATCTGCGATCGCTTTTTCCTTATCTCCCAAATCAAAGTAGACTAATCCCCGTCCGTTGTAGGCAGCGCCATATTGAGAGTTTTGATCAATTGCCTTATCATAAGAAGCGATCGCAGCTTGCAAATCACCGTTTAAATGCTGATTCTTTCCCTGAAGATAAAATTCCCCACCAATAGAAGCTGTAGCTGAACGACGGCTAGGTGGAGTGACTTTTATTTCTGTTACCAAAACATTATCATTTTTACTGCAAGAAACACTGCTAATTGCAATCAATGTAGTAAAAATAGCTATGGTAAATAAAGTATTTACCCTTGTTCCCTTTTGCCTAAATAAACGCCGTCTCATAAGTTAATATAAACTGCCACAACGCCTGAATGAAATTAGTACCAAGCTGTAAATTTTAATTCTTTAACTCAATAATTCTTCTAACTTTTAATATAAGTGTAAAATTAATTGACTAATTTACCTGATATTCAATAGCTTTATTTAATAGTTATATATAGGGGCGTTCGCACAGCGTATCGCAGACAAGCCTCTTGTTCACGTTAGCATCACCATTGGCGCAGCCTCTCGTAGAGAAAGGAAGGCTTTACGCAGTGCGTCTACGATAATTTTGATAACTCAAATAAAATTGCTATATAAATTTTGGTATTTGTAACTATGTAAACAGTTTACTCATTCTGTGTCTCACTATCTTGAGTTTTGGAAGCTAGCCGCCAAGAGGTAGTTTTTTCAATATCTACAGAGAGTTGCTCCAAATTTTGCCCTAAATCTTTCTGGAGTTTTTGAGTTAGTGTGATGGGAAAATCTAAATTAATATCTTGGGTTTGTGCTAGCCTTGCCAATTCTGAAAAAGTAGCTTTGACTGTAGTACGCTCATAACTAGTCAGCTTGTGATCAGAAGTTTCAGATATATTCTGAGCTTGCATAGCTTTTTTCATCCGTTCTTGCAAATGCTCAAATTCGGAATTGATCAACTTCCATTGTTGCTCAAGTTGTGAGTACCTATTACTTAGTAAGATTAAGTCTTCCGTTGCAGGTTCGGGGCTGGCTTGGGCTTGTAAACCTAACAAATTTAAGTGGATTTGAGCAAGATAAATACAATCTAAGTAAGCATACTCTATTTGTTCTTCACTTAAGGGGCGTTTTCCCCAATTGCTGGTTTGTTCTTGTTTATCGACATTGTTAAAGCTACAAAGTGCCGTAGCTATGGTTTTGAGTTGGTAATTAGGTAATGGCAAGAGATAGTAGGGAATTTTTTTTGCCAGTTCCAAAGTACAAGTAATATTTTTAGCTTTCTTGTTACCGAGAAGTTTTATATCATAACTGGCGTTGTGAAAAACTTTTTCAATAGTAGGATTTATCATAATTCTTTCAATAAATTCAGCTATAATATTAGGCTGATCTAAGACATCTAAAAGGTAGACGCGATCGCCACTCATATCTTTGGGATCATCTAATACCTGAATTAGCGATAGTCTAGGATTACGACTTTTATAGTCAGCTACTTCTGTATCTATCCACAGCGTTTTAGCGTTGGTATATTCAGCAACAATGGCACTAATTTCGCGGGCGGAAGTAAGGTATGGCATTGGCTAATATTTCCTGATATTTAGGGCATTGTAAGAAAGCCATAGTTTTCTAAAGTAACATTTTGTTGGTAATTTTGCTGCCATAGTAATTGCCAAAATGCTGAAGTTTTGAGTTGGGTAGGCTTAAACATCGCCAAACTGACTTAAATTTGATAACATCGAGTCACCCCTGTGGGATGGCATAGTCTACCATTGAAAGAGCTACTCGGCATCTACATCATAGAGAGCTACAGGCTGTATGCAGAGCCATCCTAGTTAGCAGCCGTCAGGAAAATTGAATTGGCATTTCTTAAAACTGGCAGCAAAACCTTAGCTTCAAGAAATCGTCCAAGTTTCAATTTTTAGTAACCTAAGCGATTGCTTGGGCACTTTTGCTACTTCACATTTAATTGGTTTTTAACATCTGCTCCTCACCATGACACACACTTCAATTAATCGCTTCAAATACTCAATTCGGAGAAGATAATGAAAAAGCTAATTCCATTACTAGTTAGTAGCATTTTGGTAATTGGTGCTTTTGGCTGTCAAGAGGCTCCTAAAACTGGTTCCGAAACTCCTAGCACTACAAATGAAGCCGCTCAAGTACCAGCAAAACCAGCTTCTCAGATAAATCAAACTGCTAAAATTCCAGGAAAAGAAACAACTCCTTTAGCAGCTAGCACAGATACTAAAGTTAAAATCAGTTCTGAAAAAACGGCAGCAACAAAAGCTAAAAGCGACTTAAAAACTGAAGTTAGCGAAAAATTGAATAAAGGCTTACCAGGTAATAAGTTAGTAGTTGAAAACCAAGAGGATGAAATTATCCTCAAAGGCACAGCAACTTCTACTGAAGAACTCCAAAAAGCTGAAACCTTGGTTAAAGAAGTTCAAGGTGTGAAAACGGTAAAGGTGGAAGCAAAAGTTGAAGCTATGAAGCCATAAAAGAATAACTGAAGTTCTCAGTTAACATCGGTATAAAAGCTAAACAGGGACTTACATTTGTGTAAGCCCTGTTTTTTTGCCTAAATAAGCGTGAGTTCATTAGTAAGCTGTTACGCATTTAACTTGAACATTCACATGAAGGCTGATGACTGATAACGGTTAACCGTCAACAGTTAACACTTAACGATCGTAAAGAGTGTTTATAGAACTTAGGCGCGAATGATTTGATTTAGTTGCTTTTGAGCGCCTGTAATGAAATCTCGTGCTTGTCCTAACTCTATTGTGTCTTCTCTGAACGATGATTCTCCTACCTTCTCTGCGGTAGCCTGCGGCAAGCCGCTACACGTCTACAATAATCCCTAATTTTCCCCTACCCTCTTGCGAATTTTTAATTAGTTGATACACTTGTTCTTCATTAGCCCAGTTAACCAGCGCCTATGGTTCATATCAAGCGCGTGGAACTTACGAACTTCAAATCCTTCGGTGGCACTACCTCAGTCCCTTTGCTACCGGGGTGTACTGTCATATCTGGGCCAAATGGTTCGGGTAAATCTAATATTCTAGATGCACTGCTATTTTGCCTCGGACTCTCCAGTTCTAAGGGAATGCGAGCCGATCGCTTGCCAGATTTAGTAAATAACACCCAAACCTCTAAAGGACGCGCTTCTATTGAAGCTAGCGTCACAGTCACCTTTGATTTGTCGGGGGAAGATTTACCACGGAAAGCTGCACAGGCGCAGACTGAGGAAGCAGAGGAGGCAGGGGAGGCAGAGGAAGCAGGGGAAGCAGGGGAAGAAAATCCAAAATCAAAAATTCAAAATCAAAAATCGGGAGAGTGGAGTGTTACTAGAAGGCTGCGAGTCACTCACCAAGGGAGTTACACGTCGAATTACTATATCAATGGTGTACCTTGCACGCTGACGGAGTTGCATGAGGAACTAAGTAACCTGCGGGTTTATCCTGAAGGCTACAACGTCGTGCTACAAGGGGATGTTACCAGCATTATCTCGATGAATGCGCGGGAACGCCGGGAAATTATTGATGAATTGGCTGGGGTAGCGGCATTCGATCGCAAAATTATCCAAGCCAAATCAACTTTAGATGAGGTAAAGGAAAAGGAAGATAGCTGTCGGATTATCGAGACAGAATTAACTGCACAGCGCGATCGCCTTTCTCAAGATCGGGCTAAAGCTGAGAAATATCAAAAACTCCGCACGGAATTTCTGGCGAAACAATCTTGGGAAGCTGTTTTATCATGGCGATCGCTACAAGCACAACAAGAGAAGTTAGTTCACGAAATTCAAACAGGCGATCGCAATTCTAGTGAACTCACTATCCAACTCACAAATCTAAATTCCCAAATCGTCCAAAAAACTGCTGAACTTGAACAACTCAATGCCCATGTCAAAGCATTGGGAGAAGAGGAACTTTTGGCGGTACAATCTACCCTCGCCACCCAAGAAGCAGAACGAAAACAACTCCAACGTCAGCTAACGGAATTAGAAACGGCTTCTCAAGAAACTGCCAAACGTCTCGCTCAAACTCAGCAAGAAATTCAAAAACACCATTTTTCCTTAGAAGAAATTGCCGAAACACAGATTGTAGAGAGACAATCTATTGTCTACTGTCAGCAGCAAAGAGATGAGGCGCAGCAAGCGCTACAAACCTCCCGCGAAGCAGCAGCAGAAATCGCCTCGGCTTCGGAAGCGTGGGTGCAGCAACAAACGGCATTCAATCGTCAAATTGAAACTTTGCTGCAAACTCTAGAACCTCAACGTACTGAACAAGCACAACTCACAGAACGGAATAATCAGTTACAGCAACTCATCCAGGAGCAAACCCAGTTAATTGAACGCGATGAACCGCTATTAGCCCAAAAACAAGCCGAGTGTAGTCGAGTTGAAATCGAATTTAACGCCTCTAGCGAACCCATCCAAAATTTAGCTCAAAATCTCTCAGCCACAGAACAAGAATTACAAATCCAACAGGAAACCCAAAAGCGGTTACTTTCTGAACAACGGGAAAAACAACGCCAGTTGGATAAAATAGAGGCGCAAGCGCAAGCACAGCAAGAAGTCCAAGGAACCCAAGCGAGTAAAGTCATTTTACAATCGGGAATGCCTGGACTTTGTGGCTTAGTTGTGCAGTTAGCAAAGGTGGAACCGCGCCATCAGCTAGCTTTAGAAATGGCTGCCGGTGGACGTTTGGGACATATCGTGGTGGAAGATGACAGCATCGCCGCAGCAGGAATTGAATTGCTCAAACAGAAGCGTGCAGGGAGAGCAACTTTTTTACCACTGAATAAAATTCACGCTCCTAAATTTACTCAAGATGCAACGCTACGTTTTGCTAGTGGCTTCGTTAATTATGCTGTTAACTTAGTCGATTGCGATCGCCGTTACAAAGATGTATTTAGCTATGTTTTCGGTAACACGGTGGTATTCGCCAACCTGGAGGCGGCGCGGAAAAATTTAGGATTATATCGCATCGTTACCTTAGACGGGGAACTTCTGGAAACTAGCGGTGCAATGACTGGTGGTAGTAACAGCCAGCGTTCAGCCTTGCGGTTTGGCAATGCCGAAGCGGCGGAATCTGATGAAGCGATCGCTTTAAAAACTCGCTTGGTAGATATTGAACGAGTTTTAGAGCGTTGTACAGAAGCGATCGCAACTTTGTCAGCCAGAACCAAAAAACTGACGCAGGAACTAGCAGAAGCGCGTCAGGCGCGGCGCGAACAGCAGTTGCAATTGGAACAATTGCAGAAAGATATTAAAAATTTAACAACACAATTAGAGGGGACGCGATCACAACTCGCCCAAAACAGCGAAAAATTAGCCACTGCTCAATCCCGATTGGAAATTTTAGAGCAAGAATTACCAGGGCAAGAAAATCAGTTGCAACAATTGCGACACGCTTTAGCAGAGCTGGAAGCTTCCCAAACTCCTAGTGAATGGCAACAAATCCAAGCGACAATTAAAATTCAAGAGCAACAATTGCAACAACGGGAGACAGCGTTACGCGAAGCTGAACAAAGATTAAAAAATTTGGAAAGTCAGCAACAACGATTGCAAGAAAAAATCCAAGAAGGGGAGGAGCGAATTGCCCAATATCATCGTGAGCAAGAGGCACGAAAAAATCAACTAACTTCCCTCAACACTCAACATTTAGAACTCAGCGCTCTAATTGCCGAAACCCGCGCCACGCTGAGTCAAATGGAACAAAATTTGGGAGAAGAGAAACAAAAACGCGACGCTACAGAACAAGAAGTGCGATCGCATCTTTTGCGCCAACAACAATTGCAATGGGAAATCGAAAAACTCAAAGAAACCCAAGAGAAGCGGCGGGAGGAACTAATTGCACTGCAAAGCCAGTTGCGGGATGTGGGAGCAGAATTACCAAATCCGCTGCCAGAAGTTCCAGATAAGGTAGATTTGGAGGAATTGCAGAAAGAATTGCGATCGCTTACCAAACGCTTACAGGCAATGGAACCTGTTAATATGCTGGCGTTGGAAGAATACGAACGCACTCAAAACCGTCTCCAAGAACTCACGCAAAAATTAGAAACACTAGAAGGGGAACGCACTGAATTACTTTTGCGGATTGAAAACTTTACCACATTGCGACAACTTGCTTTTAAAGAAGCATTCGATGCTGTTAACGAAAACTTTCAATCAATTTTTGCCATTCTCTCAGATGGCGACGGCTATTTACAACTCGAAAATCCTGAAGATCCCTTTAGCAGTGGGCTGAATTTAGTGGCGCACCCCAAAGGTAAACCGGTACAGCGCCTAGCTTCCATGTCTGGGGGAGAAAAATCGCTTACAGCCTTAAGCTTTATTTTTGCTCTCCAACGCTACCGCCCATCGCCCTTTTACGCCTTTGACGAAGTAGACATGTTCCTAGATGGGGCAAACGTAGAACGATTAGCTAGAATGATTAAACAACAGTCACAACAAGCGCAATTTATAGTTGTTAGTTTGCGTCGTCCGATGATAGAATCAGCCGAACGCACAATTGGTGTTACTCAAGCACGAGGAGCTTACACTCAAGTTTTGGGGATTAAGTTACAATCATCCAATACACCTGCTTGAGTTTTTGTTAATAATAGTGTATATATAAACCGGATTGGAGATCAGGACTCGGTATAGAATGACCTCTGAACAGATAATTAGACGTTCCGACATATTAAATACCCAGGTGATTACCCGCGACAACGGCAAGCGGCTAGGCATCATCAGTCAAGTCTGGGTTGATATTGATCAACGAGAGGTTGTGGCTCTTGGTTTGCGAGACAGCCTGATCTCTATTTCGGGCATACCGCGCTATATGTACCTCAACAACATCAGCCAGATTGGTGATGTCATCCTGGTTGATAATGAAGATGTAATTGAAGATATTGAAGTTGAATCTCTCAGTAATCTGATTAACTGGGAAGTAATTACAGAAACAGGTGAAGTATTAGGCAAAGTTCGGGGCTTTAAGTTCAACGGCGAAACCGGGAAGCTTAACTCCATATCCATCGCTTCTTTAGGATTGCCCCAAATTCCCGATCAATTTCTGAGTACTTACGAGTTCTCAGTAGATGAAATTGTCAGCACTGGCCCCAATCGGTTGATTGTGTTTGAGGGAGCCGAAGAACGAGTAAACCAGTTAACAGTTGGTTTACTAGAGCGCCTTGGTATCGGCAAAGCACCTTGGGAGCGAGATATAGAAGAAGAATACGGCTATACTCCACCGCGCCAAGTTGCACCAGCTAATCAACTGCCTAGTGGAGTGCCATTGCAGCCACCCAGGCAAAAAGTTCGCGCCCCCGAACCCGTAGCGCGGGAAGAAGAATGGACAGAAGACTATGTGGAAGAAGAAAGGCCACAGCGTCAGGTAATGAAGGCGCGGCAGTATGAATCTATTCAATACGAAGAAGACGAAGAAGAAGATAACTGGAGCGAAGCAACAGGCAGCGACAGGTATCAACAAGCGCAACCGCTAAAATATGAAGCCCAGCCCTACAGCAAGCCTTATGTTGACGAATACGATGATTATGACGATGTAGAGGGCGATGCTTGGGAGGATGTGCCGAAGCCTGTAAATATTCCTAAGAAAGTTAAAGAAAGACAGCCAGAATACGAAGAAGAAGGCGGATATTAGACTAATCCTACCCCCAACCCCTTCCCCGCGCCAGCGAGGAGGGGGCTTTTTTTATGAAAAAAAGCAAAAAGCCCAATGGGCAATATGTATCAGGCTTTCCGTGAATTGGTATAAGCACTTTAATGCAAGGGTTTTTCGGTAACAAGTTACGTACAGCATCTCGTAGAGAAGTGACGGGGCTATTTTGTTAAGGGAACTCCAAAAAATAAATTATCCAATTTCTGGACTTCACTACGACTTTCCCTCCTCCTGCTCCCTGCCCTTAAAGCGATAGGACATTTTTATGTGGAAATCCCTAATGTTGCGTCATCCCAAAAAAATCGCAGTTAGAGATAGTACCCTCTAGGGTACTATTAACCTCCAAGTAGTCATACTACAATGTAAACAAGTTATTAAGCGGTTCAGTTATAGATTTAAGTAAGTAGAAAAACACAAAAAATATAGCTATGGAAAGGAAATTAACGGACTCAAATCGTCTTTGCTTCTGCACTTTTCATAACGGAAACGTTGCGCGAATAACAGTTGCTCATGAAGAAAATTTTTAAGACTATACTGCTTTACCTTTTGATAAATATCTAGTAGGTAGTCGGCTAATCAATTTTTGCATAGAGTAGCAAACTTCAAGTACTTTTTAAATTAGCATTTTGGCTTCAATTGCCCAGTAAACTTGTCTTGGTAAAATACTAGCCCTTACTTTATTTACGATCTAAAATGCCTAGCTTACTTCTATTTTGACTAGGATGAACGTGGGTTATTTTTCGCTGCTTATACCTGTAATTTTTACTATAGCCAACAATATTATTTTTAGAGATTAATCATGATTTCAATAGATGAATCACCCCTACCTAATGTTATTGGATTTCTAGCATTAGTTAGTTATATAGCCACATTACTTCCCACAACTCTCAGAATTGTTTTTCCGCAAACCAAAGAAACCGGAATTCCGCAATGGCTCCTAAAACGCCGCCGCATCATCGGTATTATTGCTTTCTTTTTGGCTTTAGGTCATGGTTTTTTAATGGTTCAAAAGAGAAATTTTGATTTTTTTGACATTAAGACATTTTGGATATATTTCCAAGGTGTAATCACTTTCATAATTTTTATGCTTTTGTCTATAACTTCTAATAATTGGAGCGTAAAAAAGCTGAAAAAGAACTGGAAGCAATTACACAAACTCACTTATGTAGCTATGTTTATTTTGATTTGGCATATCTGGGATAAAATGTCAGGTCATTGGACGTATTTAACACCGATTAGCCTTATCGCTACTACCATAATTACGGTTTTATTTATCATTCGGCTTTGGATTGAACGCCAGGATAAGCAACAAAAAATGGCAACCAAAGTAACGAAAGCAAATTTACTAGAAAAGAGCAGTAAATAGTTTAATTCGTACAAAATGGCGGAAGTGACTAATTAGTTGAAAAAGCTAAAACAAGCTGTATTTTGTTCTGGCTTCTATTTCCTTGTACTATTTTCGCCTAAATTTTGTAAATGGAGAGTTACCCTGTAGTGTCATCAATTGTTAATAGAATTGTAAGAATACTGGCAATTACGTCTACAGCAACCTTGGTTGGGTTTGGCTCCTATCGTTTACTATTTCCCTTCCACATGGTCACACCTGACGTTATGACCTTGCCAAGCATTCAACCTTATCAAACTCTCAAAGGACATTCAGCGTGGATTTATGCGATCGCTATCAGTTCAGATGGTAATACTTTAGCTAGTGGTAGCTATAATGGCACGATCAAAATTTGGAATCTGCACACTGGCAAATTACTCCACACTTTTAAAGGTCATGCTGATGCAGTTCCATCCTTGGCGATTAGTGCTGATGGCCGTGTACTCGCTAGTGGTAGCTGGGATAATCGAATTAAACTGTGGAATCTGGAAACAGGAACTCTCATCCGTACCCTTGATGGGCATAAAGACGATGTAGCAGCAATTGCTATGAGTGCCAATGGAAAATTGCTTGCTAGTAGCAGTGCTGATAATACTATTAAGCTCTGGAATCTGGACACAGGCAAAGAATTTACACTCCAGAATGTAGGCTGGGTAAAGTCTGTTGCTTTTAGCCCCGATAGCCAGAAATTAGCCAGTGGCAGTAGAGATAACTCCATTAGAATTTGGCAGCTAAACACTCCTAGCCCCAGACTCATACAGACTCTGACAGGGCATACTCAAGAAGTATCTTCTGTTGCCTTCAGTCCTGATGGGCAAACCCTTGCCAGTGGCAGTAAGGATAAAATCATTAAACTGTGGCAACTGGGTGATGGCAAATTGTTGCACACTCTAACGGGGCATTCCCAAGCTGTATGGTCTGTTGCTTTTAATCCTAATGGACAGACTTTAGCCAGTAGTAGTTATGACACAACAATTAAGCTCTGGAATCTAGCTAGTGGCAAACTCCTTGCTAACTTTGCAGGACATACCAAGTCTGTATGGTCTGTTGCCTTTAGCCCGAATGGGCAAACTTTAGTAAGTGGCAGCGGTGACGAAACCATCAAACTTTGGCCTATAACCCGCGATAGTAACGCTCAAACTCAAACACTTCAAAGATATTCAACATTGAGTAACTTGAACATTCACATGAAGGCTGATGACTGATAACCGTCAACAGTTAGCAGTTAACGACCGTAAAGAGTGTTTATACAATTTAGGCGCATATCAGTTTAGCTAAACAAATGCAGTCCATCTCTAATGACTAACGGAGAATTATCGATATATTCTGGTTCTGCAACGCCGCTTTTTGTAACTAATGAGTTAACTGTTCAGAAACTCACCAAAAACTGATAGCGTCAAACAAAGGAAGATATCGTTGTGGACGTTAAAGCTTGAAAACCCGTTCTAATTATTGGCAACTGCTGCCTTATATCCAACTCCAGTGGAAAACTATCACCAAGGGACTTGTTGGGAGCTTGGGATACGTGCTGGCAACATTAGTGCTGATAAATCTTGCTGGTAAATTGGCAACTCCCTTTGCACAAGGTAATGTAGTAGCGATCGCTCAAATAACTGGTAGTTGTGCCTTAGTATTTCTTGTTAGAGGCTTATTTCAGTCTATACAAGATATGTATATGGCAAAAGCTGCTTTGAGAGTTGCTTTTCATCTCCGTCAGCAAGTCTATGCACATCTTCAAAAGCTAAATCTCAGCTATTTTGAAACAGCAAAAGCAGGTGATTTATCTTACCGCCTCACCGAAGATGTTGACCGCGTTGGCGAAGTTGTAAATAAAGTATTTCACGACTTTATCCCCTGTATTTTGCAGTTGCTAGCAATTCCGATTTACATGATTTACCTGAATTGGCAACTGACGCTAGCAACAGTAATAGTTGCACCGCTGATGGGTATTTTAGTTGGCTGGTTTGGTGCACGCTTGGGCAAATATTCCTTAAAAAGTCAAAATCGCGTGTCGGGTTTATCAGCTATCCTCTCAGAAGTTTTCAACGGTATTCGGTTGGTACAGGCTTTTGCTGCCGAAAATTACGAAATCGCCCGCTTTGGCCATGGAGCAGAACGCAGTCTCAAAGCAAAATACTCAGCCGAACGCCTGAAAGTAATTCAAATTCCCACCATCGGATTTCTGGAAGCCTTAAGTGCGTTATCGTTACTGATTGTGGGAGCGTGGCAAATTTCCCAAGGTAACTTAACAGTGGCGAATTTTTTCAGTTATCTGGCGGCGGCGGCGCTGTTAATTGATCCCATTGGTCATACTACTAACAACTACAACGAATTTAAGCAGGGTGAAGCATCTGTAGACCGTGTTTTTGAATTGATGGCAATTCAGCCAACGGTGATCGAAAAGATCAATGCGATCGCTCTCCCCCCAGTCAAAGGCAAAATAGAATATCGTCATATTTCCTTCGCCTATAAACTGGGTGAACCTGTATTAAAAGATATCAGTTTATTAGTATCGCCAGGTGAAGCGATCGCTCTTGTGGGTGCTTCTGGTGCTGGTAAAACCACATTTGTCAATCTTCTCCCCCGTTTTTACGACCCAAAAGTTGGTCAAATATTAATTGATGGTGTTGATATTCGAGATGTGAAGCTGCATAGTCTGCGACGACAAATTGGGATTGTTCCTCAAGAAACCATCATGTTTTCCGGGACAATTGCCCAAAATATCGCCTTTGGACAAGATATTTTTGATATAAAAGCAGTTAAAGAGGCGGCAAAAATTGCTAATGCCCATCAGTTTATTAGCCAACTGCCAGAGGGTTATCAGACTTGGGTGGGTGAACGTGGGGTAAACTTATCAGGTGGACAAAGACAAAGAATTGCGATCGCTCGTGCTGTTCTGCTCAATCCCCAAATATTGATTCTTGATGAAGCGACATCAGCATTAGATTCTGAGTCAGAAGCACTGGTACAGGAAGCGCTGGAAAGACTGATGGAAAAACGGACAGTATTTATTATTGCTCACCGTTTATCGACAGTTAAGAGGTGCGATCGTATTTTAGTTCTCGAACAGGGACAAATTGTCGAATCGGGAACCCATGAAGAATTATTAGCGCTAGAGCATCGCTATGCACGGTTTTATGCCCAGCAATTTAGTTAGAGGCAGGGGAGCAGGGGAGAAATAACTAATGCCCAATGCCCCATGCCCAATGCCCCATGCCCAATGCCCCTTTGCTAACTAACTATCTCCTAGACTGAATATCCTTGATTAAGTCATAAAAAGGTTGCCAATTATCCTCCTGAGCAATTGGTTCCCAAATAGATTCAATCACAGGTCTTAATAATGCCGTTTTGGGATTATGAACAGTTAGAGTTTGGGCAATTACATCAATGCGTAGGCGTAGCCCGTCGTAGACATCGCTCTCCAAATCATTCAAAATTTTATGATACAGTATGCACCAATCATCAAAAATTCCTGATGCTCCCGGTACTGGCACAATATCTGAATTATCTAGTACAAAACCTGGTTCATCTCGCCATTTCGATGAAAAAGTTCGAGCCATCTCATAGAAGAATTGGTGATAACCAACTTGGCTATCTTTCAAAAATTCAACCGTTAGATTCAACAGTTCCCCTGCTTGTGGATGTGGCAAATCCTCAAAACCTAACTTTTTCAACATCAAAGAACTGTATTCAGCTTGATAATACTCAGCAAACATTGCTAATCCAGCTTCCATTTCGTCTTTATCGATAATCGCCTTTAAAGGTTCCTGGAGCATTTGTAAATTTAACTGACAAATACTTGGTTGATTACCGTAACAATAGCGTCCATAATAGTCAAAATATGCAGCTATAAAGGATGGGTTATAAGTTGGGATAAACGCATAAGGGCCATAGTCAAAACTCTCTCCCGTGATCGACATATTGTCAGTATTTAGGACTGCATGACAAAAGCCAGCCGCCATCCACTGCGCTACTAGTTTTGCAACTCGTTTCACTAATTCGGCGTAAAACAAGGCATATTTATTTTGTTCAGCACTTAAGTGTCGATAATACTGCTCAATTACGTGGTCTAACAACTTCTTAGTTAAATCTGGACGCTGGAAAAAATGCAGTCGCTCAAAAGTGCCAAACCGAATATGAGAACTGCTCATTCTAATCATCACACATGAGCGAGTAGGCGAAGGTTCATCTCCCCGCCAGAGGGGTAAACCTGTTTCAATCATGGTCAGACAGCGCGAGGTACGTACACCCAAGTGGTGTAGTGCTTCCGCAGCCAGAACTTCCCGCACCCCACCTTTAAGTGTGAGCATACCATCGCCACCACGGGAGTAGGGCGTTCTCCCAGAGCCTTTTGTGCCAAAATCGTACAATTCGCCATCAGTGGCGCGTACTTGCCCGTAGAGAAAGCCTCTACCATCACCTAACTGTCTGTTATATTCACCAAATTGATAGCCGTGGTAACGCAGTGCCAACAAGGGTTTACGCCCCTGAAATTTGCCAAAGGCTGTGATAAAATCTTCGTCTTTGACTACTTGGGGGTCTAAACCCAAGCGGGGTAGTAGTGCATCGTTACGCCAACGCAGGAGGTGTTGGGGAAATTCCTCTGCTGCAACCTCGTCGTAATAGTCATCGCCTAGAGATTCCAAGGCGCTTTCATACTTGAGGGAGAGAAAAGGATTGTTAGAATTTTTGTAGTTTGGAGTTTCAGCCAGAGTCATTACAAGCAAAGCTTAATTCATTCTTCCTTTAATACTACCTCTGGCTTCAGCATCAGCATAGACGCAAAAAGCGGCCCATATCTAAAATATCGCAGCGTCACCATTAAAATCTAGAACGCATAATGAATAAAGTTTTGCAATTAAAGAAAAAGTTAGCTCAATTAGCTATTTTAGACGCTACATTTGAGGTTTTTGGCTCAGAATCACACCAATATCAATTCAAACCTTGCTTGAGTAACAAAGATATTCAAGTGTTTGAATCTAGATACAATATTAATTTACCAAGTGAATATAAAAACTTTCTGTTGGAAATTGGTAATGGTGGTGCGGGGCCAGGATACGGCTTATCTGGACTATCGGGAATTGAATCTGAAGATGTCATCCCAGAAAAAGTATACCGAGAGAACTACGAAATTCTCTCTAAACCATTTCCTTTGACAGAGGCATGGAATGATTTAGATTTAATTGTCAAGGACAATACGGATTTTGTTACCAACAATAATGCCTATTTTGACGATAAATTTATTCACGGTACTCTCACAATTACAAATTATGGTTGTGGAATTTATGGAATGTTAGTTATTACTGGAGAGCAGCCAGGAAAAATCTGGATAGATGACCGTACTAATGATAATGGAATATATCCTGCTTCTTTAAGTTTTTGTCATGCTTTCCACGACACCGACCCTGATGATTCTTATCCAAATAACGATGAGGAACAGCCCTTGAGTTTTTATGATTGGTATGAAGACTGGCTCAACCGAAGTTTAGAGCAAATCCGCCAGTCTTCTGAAACTTAATCTTAATTAACCTGAGTTCGGGATAAGCTGAAACCCTTATTACAGCGTTGCTTGATTCTGAGATATGTCAACGTGTTTGCGTTGTTTCCGTCAACTAACGCTGAATAAATCTTCTTAACCCGAACTGACGTTAATTAAATAAAACTGATTTTCCAAAACTTGAAGCTGGCTATTGCAGAGGTATAAACCAAGCAATTAAAGCTGCTTCAATTTCTGATAGTGAACTACCTACACTTATCCGTCAGGATAAGTGTAGGCTTCCCAATTCATTACATGTTCTCTGATCTAATGAGAGCTTATGCTCAATATCAATCAGAGAACTGTCGTCAACTCACTCGCAATTCATCTCACACTTCCGATCAAGCGGTAAGATGTGAACCTTCTTACTGCTTAAGGTAAATTAGCGTCAGTTTGTAAGTATGCAAACAGCAGAGGGACAAGGAAGTAATTTTTTTCGCATATCTCCCCCTGCTTTGACACCTGAGCGACTAACTCGAATTGCTAGTTAGTTCAGGAAATTTGAAGTCCCTTTACCACCATTCTTACCTACAGCAGGAATTTCTAGTAGGTTATCGGCAGCTTTACCAGTACCATCATTGACAACAAACATAGAGTTACCTAGATGTCCATTGGGAACGAACAGTTGCGGGTGGTCAAAGGGCGCTTTCTCAGAGACAACTCTCTCATCAGTGAGTCCTTTCAGGAAAGCCACCAAGTCATCTTTTTCAGTTTCGCTTAATCCCAATGGGCGGAGAACCCCTTCCTGGCGGAAATCTCCACCACGATTATAGAAGTCTACCACTTGTGGCAAAGTCAAATAGCCACCATTGTGGAAGTAAGGAGCTGTGAGTTCTATATTTCGTAGTCCAGGAGTCTTAAACTGTCCGTCTGCAACTACTGTGTCATTGGGGCTAACTGTAACATTGGGGCTTGAACCGAAAAGTAGCGGGAATTTACCCAAAGCAGCTACCCGCGACTCCGAAAGCGGATTACCAAATGGGTCTTTACCACCAACACTGATGTCTTCTAGAGTGGGCCTAACACCGATATTGAAGTAACCTCTGTCCGAGACGGTTTTGGGAGTGGTGGTAGTGGCTCTAAGTCTTTGGTTCTTGACGTTGCTAACCGAGGCGCTGGTGAGTTCCAACCCACTATGGCAGAAGATACAGGCAGCTTTACCCTCGAATAATTGTTTGCCTCGTTGCTGCTGGACGGTGAGGGCAGTGGTTTTTCCTTCTAAGAAGCGATCGTAGGGCGTATCGTTGGCAATGAGTGTAGACTCGTACAACTGAACTGCAAGCCCAAAGAATAGCGAGAAGTTATAATCCAACAGCCTGTACTCATTGGTTTGGGAAGAGTTATCAGCGCTGTTGACAAAAGTCCGTTTACCTTCAGCATCAACTTGGATGAGTTGATTAGAGTTCCACCACTCTGGCTTAAAGGCATCTTTAATCAGATCCTCGTAGGTTATATCCTTGAGTCCGGGTTGAGGCGAGTTACTGTTTGCACCTAAAACGCTGTCTTGTGGATGCACAACCTGTTTACCTAGTGGTGTGAGTCCAGACAACTTTTGCCCCAGGACTCTGGGGAGCTTTGTACCCCCAATTGACAGAATATTGTCCAGCGAACCCTTAACAACTATAAATTTGCTGAGGTCAATTTGACCAAACTTATTACCAATTTCTTGAAAAGTGCGACCATCAGCAGACGACTCGAAGGAACTGAGTGGCGGGCCGACAGCTTGGGAAGCCAAAGACGAATTATTCAGGCTGACTTTGACAAATTTAAGCTGATTTGGGTTTTCTGCTTTCACCACAGAGGCGTTAGGATCTCTTAAACCGAAGGGATTCACCCCATTAAAGATATCTTGTGCCCTTCCATCCCAGAAGTTGCGGAAGTTGAATGCTGCATTAATTACGCTTGGCGTATTACGCGGCTGGACGCGGCGCACATTGATACCTCCCACTTTAAACACTGGATCTGGCTCACTTGTTTCTAGGTCTTTTGAGCTACCAGGTATAACACCAACAAATTTTGTATTTGCGACTCCTTGAGAAGAGCTAACATCGTTACTGTCAGATACCACAGTCGTAGAATCATTTGGATTTGACAGCTTGTGAAAGGGAAAATCTTCTTTTCTTAGCTGGTAGTTTGGCGCGCCGCCTATATTAAAAATTGTATCTGGATTCTCTTTACCATCAGCGTTAATCCGCAAAAGCCCAGGAGCAATCTGATTTATGGATCTATTGTCGGCTCCAGCATGGAAGTGACAACTAGCACAGGAGGTCTGTCCGTCGCTCCCAACCTGCATATCCCAAAAAAGAGTCTTCCCTAACTTGATTGCAGCTGCTTTGTTTTTTACAAAGTCTCCAAGATTGTCAGGTTCTGGAACCGATACGCTCTTGAGCGAAACTGGAGCCGACCCCGTAACCTGCGCGGATACACTATTTCCAGCGATTACTGCTACCATAATAATCGCAGCAATTGTTATAGTCTTGGAAAAGCTTGATCCTAGTCGGTTAAGCTTGCCAAAGCTTAGTCTCCACCATTGGTAGTTTATTTTCGTCACCAAAGATTTGAGCAAAATTCGACCTCTTGAGGTCAGTAGGAAGTAAATTAATAAGCCAGCAATAAAGGCTACTAAGCTTATTGTAAGTATAATTGTCATAATTTTGGTTACCAAATAATACCGAAACAATCAGTAGTTGCTCCCACAACGGTTACGCGATACCAGAGCAAGTGAACCTCAATTAATGATCATCAAGCAAGTACCTACATAATTTACATTGGGCATACAAGTTTTATGCAGAACCAGTCAATTGGTTACAAAAGTTAATAAAAATTTCTGTCTGAATCTGACAGCGTAGTGTCTGTTGAGTTTTCAGTTCCATCTCATAAGTTTTTCGCAGACGATACGCAATATTTACAAAAGCTCACAGGACTTACGCAACTGGCACAGGCGATCGCTAATCACTGGTACTTTAGTACTATAAAAAGGCGTTTTAAAATCAGCCCTTTTTGGAATTGTTGATAGTAACTAATCAAGTAGATTCCAAGAAAAATTTTATGAGAGAATAAGTAGCAGG